>SKNI01000439.1 GCA_007120615.1 Myxococcales bacterium
TCTTCACCGAGGCGAAGAGTCTTAATAAATTTTACGTCTCCCCTTTCTTCGGATAACGTGATCGGGTCAATTGTGTTTTTACCCTCAGCATAAGGAAGTTTTATGTCGATCAAACGAGCATTTTTTGCTTTTGCGTTCTCGTTTTTCCTGGTCTTTGCGATGGCCTGCGGCAGCGAAGAAGAATCCACCGAGACCACCTGCGATTCCAGTCACGAGTGCGTCAACGATGTCTGTGAGTGCACCACCGAAGGGAAAGAAGGTGATGCTTGCACCGATAATGACACCTGCCCCGAGGAATGCCAGGTCTGCACGGAGATGTGAGTGATAGGAGGGCCGCTCGGTTTGAAGGCTATTGACCGAGTCGGTCCTCCCAGCCCGCGTCGTTCAGCTTCGCTAGCGTACCGTCTCGGTGTGAACCAATCCGGGCTCGTTATAGCCCTGGTCGGTATTATAACTGCCGGCGGCCTGCTCGGCCTGCTCGTTGGAGGTATGTCGATAAGTCGGATCCAACATCGCAGCGCTGATGCTGGCGCCGTAATAGCCACCGATAGCAAAGACCAATCCGCCCATCGCCACACCATAGCCCAGGGAGGAATTCTCGGAGGCGAATAGAAAATAAGACGAGATGATCGCGGCTGCACCCACCAGGGTTGCGCCGCTGGCGATACGGTTAATGGTCACTGAACGGTCCCGTTGGGCGTCGATATCGTCGGCCACATCATTGTGGCCGGCGAAGGCGTAGAAGTCGGCTTCGTCGACCAAAATCTCGGAGCGCTGAAGCTCGTAGGTGGTGTGTTCCCCTTCTCGGACGACGTCTTGATATACGTCGGAGGTTCCCACGGCGGCGCCGGTGTTGTCGCGGTGGACGGTCTGACCGACGCGTTCCTGGGCGTAATAAGTATAATGCTCGGTGTGCATGTGGACGCGCAGCGGACCTTCGGTGGGCTCGCCGGTTCGCTCCGGTTTCTGGACCAGAAACGGACTGCAGCCGACCAGAAAAAATCCCAATAATACAAGCACGAGCAGGCGGGTAGATGCCTGAAAAACATTGATTTCACTACGCATGACGATACTCCGTTTACATTCGAAAGGGTGGGCTTCTTAATTCCATAGGATTCAAATAGCGTCAAGTCCCAGATTTCATGTCACTTTTGGGGTTCTGAGGAGATGATCAACCGGGCGTAATAGCGGATGATTTTATGGTAGTTTTCAACGCTTACGCGTTCGTCGACGCCGTGGATGCGCTTTGTATCCTCGGCGCTCAGTTGCGTGGGTAAAAATCGGTAGACGTCGTCGGCGATCTCGGTGAACCACCGGGAGTCGGTCCCTCCCACCATCAGTCCGGGAATGACGATGGTCTCTTCGCCGAAGATCTCCCGCGTCGTCCGACGCACATGTTCAAAGGCCGCAGTCTCGATGCTGGAGGTCGGGGAAGGGTCGGAGGTAAAGCCGCCCGCGCTTCGAGAGATCTCGACCCGGTCGTCGTCGATGACGGCTCGGAGATAGTCCTCTACATCCTCGATGGTCTGGCCGGGAGCGACTCGGAAGTTGATGCGGGCCTGGGCGGTCTGGGGCAGGACGTTTTCTCGGGTACCGGCATTAAAAATAGTGGGAGCGGCGGTGGTTCGAACACTGGCGTTGGTCTGAGGGGCGCCGACGAGTTGGGCGATGAGCAGGGGCTCAAAGAGCCACAGATTGGCAAATACCACTCTCATTCCAAAGGGCATCTCGGCGGCCAGGGACTCAAACATCTGTCGAGCGGGCTCGTTGAGGTAGGGTTTCATCGGACTGGACTCCACCCGGTGGATGGCACCGGCCAAAATCCCGATGGCCGTCTTTGACGGGGGCATCGACGAGTGGCCTCCTTCTGCGCGAACCGTAAGGGTGAGCGTCCAGAAGCCCTTCTCGGCCACCCCGATAAGAGCCACCGGACGGTCCACGCCGGGCATGATGCCCTCGGTGATCACGAGCCCCTCATCGAGGACGTAGACCGGGTTGATATCGCGCTCTTGAAGAAGTTCGGCGACTTTCTTTGCCCCTCGACTCCCGCCGATCTCCTCGTCGCATCCGAAGGCAAAATAGAAGGTATGCTGCGGGGCGTCTCCTTTTTCTAGAAGAGCTTCGGCGGCCTCTAAGATCCCCAGGACTCCCACTTTTACGTCCAGGGCGCCTCGGCCCCAGATAAACCCGTCGGCTACCGCTCCCGAGAAGGGGGGATGGGTCCAGTCGGGCAATTCTTGTTGGGAGACCGGGACCACGTCGAGGTGCGACATCAACACCGCCGGGCGGGCCTCTTCGTCTTTTCCGGGCCAGGTGTAGAGCAGACTGCAGGGGCCTACGACCTCTCGCTGCAATTCGGCGTGGACTCTCGGATAGGACGCCTCGAGAAAGGCGTGTAGCTCCTCAAAAGGAGCGAGCTCTTCTGGAGAATAGTCGGCCGGAGAGATCGTGGGAATCTGAATCGCCTCGGAGAGTCGTTGAACTGCGCCGTCGTCGACCCCAAGTGGGTCCACAGAGGTCACCTCCGGTTGGAGCGACTCGGTGGTGATCGCCCGCACCACCAGAATAGACGCGAGGATGACGGCCAGGGCCGCCAGCACGATGATGGTTTGTACGAGTCGCTTTTTCATAATGGCATGAACTTCCGTCGATCCAGCAGGCGAAATGAAAATATAGGTATGACCGGTTCACCGGTTAAGGGGTGATTCTAACCTTCAGACGATAGCTGAAGTTAGCGCGGATGCAATGATTCTGAGCTGTCATGGCAAACCAGGGTCTCACCATGATACCCTTCAAAGTTCAGAATCATAGGCCCTCGTCGTGGGAAGCGGATGACCAAGATAGATGACCCTCACTTTTTGCCACCGCCATTGCCGGAAGACGAAGAAGAACGTCTGCAGGCGCTCCACCGCTATGATATCGTCGACACTCCTTCCGACGCGACCCTGGATCGAATCGCCGAGATCGCAGCGCGACTCTTTTCAGCTCCCACCGGCCTGATCACCCTCATCGACCGTCA
>SKNI01000030.1 GCA_007120615.1 Myxococcales bacterium
GACCGAAGAGGCCGAGAAGAAGCGAATTGCCCGCAAAAATGGGCGAACGTCGAAAAAGGGCGTGATGGGCTCCAAAAAGGAGACCTCCAATCCCTTCGAAGATCTGGACCTGGAGAATCCCTGGATGAGGCCCGGCGATCTTCTGGACCACCCCAAGCTAGGCCGGTGTAAAGTGATCAAGGTAGAAGACGATCACTACGCCCATATTCGGCTTCCCCGAGGGCGAATCCGTAAGCTCGCTCTGGAGATTCTGGATGTAGAGTTTAAGGGAGAGGAAGACGGAACCAACGTCTTTCAGGCTCGTGTGAGAAGATGATCGGGACTTTTTACAAGAATTTCGAACCTCAAAGGGTGCGCCAGCGACTTGCGAGTCTTGGCGATGACCCCATCGTGGCCCATGATCGGCTGACTGTTGATTTGTCGATGGAGTTAATTCCGGCAGCAGTGCTGATTCCGTTGACCGAGATCGATGGTCGGATGAACGCGGTTTTTACGCAGCGACCAGAGTCGATGGCCGAGCATTCCGGAGAGGTGAGCTTCCCGGGAGGACGGGCTGAAAAGCACGATATCGGACTGCGAGAAACGGCCCTGCGGGAGACCCGCGAGGAGATCGCTCTTCTGGAGCAAGACGTGCACCTCTACGGGGCTTTGGTGCAGATGCCCACGATCACCGGCTATGACGTTATGACCTATGTCGGTGAGTTTGAGCAGCCCTATCAATTGCGCCCGGATCCCCGCGAGATCGATGTGCTCTTTACGGCGCCTCTCGATGCGCTGGCCGACCCTGGCATTCACCGCATGGAGAAGCGCTCCTGGGGCGGTATGAGCTTCGATTTGCACTTTTATGAATATGGTTCGTTTACCATCTGGGGAGCCACGGGTTATATGCTTCATCTCTTATTGGAGTTTTTGGGCGAGCAGTAATGTACAGGTGGTAGGAAGATGGGACGAAATATACTTCTCGGTGTCAGTGGTGGGATCGCGGCCTATAAAGCCTGTGAGCTTGTGCGAGCCTTTCGAAAGCTCGGCGATGACGTTCGGGTGATCATGACCGAGGGGGCTCAGGAATTTGTGCGACCCCTGACGATGCAGGTGCTCAGCGAAAATCCGGTGGGCACGGCGACCTTTGACCCGACCTATGAGAGTCAGATCGGGCATATCGATCTGGCTCGGTGGGCCGATGTCGTGCTGGTCGCCCCGGCGACGGCCAACCTCATCGCCCGGATGGCCCAGGGGATGGCCGATGATCTGTTGACCACGGTGTTATTGGCCACCACGGCTCCGGTGGTGGTCGCTCCGGCGATGAATACTCAGATGTGGAATCACCCCCGGGTGCAGGCCAACCTGGAGATCCTGGCCGCCACACCTCGTCACCGGGTCGTCGAGCCCGATGCAGGCGAGCTGGCTTGCAAAGAAGTGGGACCAGGCAGGCTTCCCGATCCCCATGTGCTATTGCAGGCCGTCGACCAGGCGACCACCGAGCCGATTCTGGCGGGTAAAAGAGTGTTGATCACTGCCGGTCCTACCCGAGAGTTTATCGACCCGGCGCGATTTATCTCCAATCCCTCTACCGGCAAGATGGGACATAGCATCGCTCAAGCGGCCCAGGCCATGGGGGCTGAAGTGCTCTTGGTTCGAGGGCCCGTTGACCTGGAGCGGCCGTTTGGGGTGGACGTGTTGGAGGTGACCACGGCGCGAAGTATGCATAAGGTCGTGATGGCGCGCGCCGAAGAAATGGATTTTGTGGTGATGGTCGCCGCCGTCGCCGATTGGCGACCGGCAGACGAGAAGGCGGAGAAGGTCAAAAAGTCGGAGATGTCCGATACCCTCAAGATGGAGCGAAATCCCGATATCCTGGCGGAGTTAGGCCAGCAATTCGGACCCCAGAGCAGCTCGGAGGGGCCCATTATTGTTGGTTTTGCCGCCGAGAGTCGAGATATCGTGGAGCGAGCCCGAGAGAAGATGAAGCGAAAGGGGGCCCATATTATGGTGGCCAACCAGATCGGAGGAAGCCGATCGACCTTTGGGGCCGATAGCGCGACCATTCACATCGTCTCCGAGCGAACGGTCACCGATTATCCCGCCGATACCAAAGCGAAACTCGGCCGAGCCCTGTGGCGAGAAGTGGTTCGCCTGACTCAGTCTACGTTGGCGCCCTGAGCGACCCAGATCTGGAACTTCTCTCGTTCTTCGTCGGTCATCTCTGTGATATTTCCGACCGGCATATATCCTGTGGAGATTGACTCGGCGGCGTGACGAGCGTTGTTTCGAATCTGACTGGAGGTCTCCAAGACCAGGCCGTTCGGGGGCTGTGCGAAGCCGGGCTGAGTCGGAGTTGCGGCGTGGCAGCTGGCGCATCGCACTTCCACGATCTCTCGGATCTCCGAGAAGGGCACGGGGTCACCGCTGGCGTCGACCGGAGTGGGGCGCATCAAGACCATCAACAGCAAAATCAGGGCCGCTCCGGCCACGGGGAGCCACCACTTGACCTCTCCCTGGTGTCGGAGCACGAAGAATTGTCGCACCAGAACCCCGGCCATCATCAATACCACCAGCACCATCCAGCCATTTTCGTGGCCGTAGGTCATCGGATAGTGGCTGCTGATCATGGTGAAGAGCACGGGCAGGGTGAAATAGGTATTATGCACCGAGCGCTGCTTGCCGATGATTCCCGGCCTGGAGTCCACCTCCTCGCCGGCCCGAATTTGTCGGACCATCTTCTTTTGACCGGGGATGATATGGAAGAAGACGTTGGCCATCATCCAGGTGCCCAACATCGCCCCGACGTGGATATAAGCCCCGCGGCCGGCGAAGAATTGATGGAGTCCCCAGGTGGCAAAGACCACAAAGACCAGAAGACAGGCTGCCAGGATGGTCTCGCGACCGGTCAACATTCGGCACAGGGCGTCGTAGACGACCCAGCCCACCACGATGACCCCGATGGAGATGCTGATGGCCTGAAATTGAGTCAATTCCAATACCCGGGGGTCGATCAAATGACTCGATGC
>SKNI01000498.1 GCA_007120615.1 Myxococcales bacterium
GCTCGAGCGCTGGTAACTGAGCCTCAACTGTTAATCTTTGACGAGCCCACCACCGGCCAGGATCCGATCATGAGCCAATATGTGGAGGATATGATCGTGGAGGTGCAGCGGGATTTCGACGTGACCACCATCGTCATCAGCCACGATATGGCCTCCGCATTTCGGACCGCCGACTATATCGGGATGCTTCATCAGGGAGAGATCATCGCCTTCGGGACGCCTCAGGCGATCGTGGCCGTGGATGATGAGCGAGTTCATGACTTTGTCTACGCTGCCGACGTGGCAGCCCAGGAGCGCGATCGCCAGCGGTGATGTTCATTTCGGGGTGAAACGATGGCCGTCTCGGATATCATATTTCTTCAGGACCTGGCGCAGGGCCTGGTCGAGGTCGACGTCCAGAGAATTGGCCATCGTGATCAGGACGAAGAGAATATCACCGATCTCGTCGGCGATTTGGTCCGATGTTTCGTCTCCCTTTTTTGGTTTTTCTCCGTGAGTCTGGTTAATTTCACGGGCCAACTCGCCGACCTCCTCGGTGAGGCGCGCGAGATTCGAGAGAGGGCTCCAGTAGCCTTCTTCCCATTGTGAGATCCATTGATCAACGGCCTGCTGGGCATCTATTAGGGTCCAGTCTTTTGACATATTTCGGTCCTCTGAATCAGGTCATTATAAGAGGGACAGTTGGTAATCGAGGAATCTATGGCAACCGAATTAGAGAGTGCAGATCGATTTGTGGAGGTGGCCCGTGACGACGAGGTCGTCTCCGGCGAAGGCAAGATCGTATTTGTAGGAACCCGTCGTCTGGCCCTCTTTCGGGTAGATGGTGAGGTTCTGTGTATCGACAATCGCTGTCCTCACGCCGGCGGTTTTCTAGGAATGGGCAGTGTTGAAGGCTGTCAGGTTCGATGCCCCCGTCATGACTGGGCATTTGACCTTCGCACGGGAGAATGCCTGAGCGATCCACTCTATGATGTTCGCCGCTATCAGGTGAAGGTCAAAGAGGGGATGGTATCGATCGGGGTGCCGGAGGGCTATTTGTAAATTACCCTTTTACGGCTTCCTTAACGACTCTGACAAACCGAAGAAAGCTGGGATTCTCCTCGAATCGAGTCAATTGCTCGCCGATGCGGTGGGTATTTTTATTGGTGACAAACCAGGCCGGTTTGGGAAAGACCCGGAACGGGCCTCGGACCACGCTTTTCTGGGGGCTGTCGAATAGATGAGTATTGTGAACGACGCCGATTCCGGACTGGATATCCTGGTAGGTATGCCCGGGAAATGCTCCCCAGGTGGTGACCCCGAGGCCGTAGCTTAACGCCGGCCAGTGGTTGATGACGATGCTGCCGTAGCGGAGTGTGGCGATTGCCTCCTCCACTTCCTCGGAGAACGTGGAGGCCGTTTTAGGGGCGACGATAATCGAGGCGCTGAGAGTACCCCAGATGTTTTCATTGCAAAATTCGGCGGCCCGGCGAAGAAATTCAGCCGTATCCGAGGCGGGAAGGGCGGTTTCACATTTTACGCCGCAGAAGGCTTCGGTGGTAAAGCAAATATGGGAGGTGTCTTCCGGATCGATATCGAAGAGGACGGTCCAAGGTAGGTGGTCCTCGTCGTGGAGCCCAAAGGATTCGGCCTTGTCGCCGTATTGGACGAATTTCTCGAAGCGCTCGGAAGCGCCCGGATAGTAGGCGTCTCGAGGTGCGATCTCGGCGAGCACAGAGCGGAGATGACCGAGGAAGTCTTGACGTTGATCCCATCCTTCGTGAGTGATGATGACCCGCGCGGCATTGCAGTTGAATCCACCGTTGTTGGCGATCTGTGAGGCCAGGTTCTCGGCGTGAAATCTGAGATCGGAGTCGCTCCATTTTCCGGGAACGATGATGACGGGGCTGACGTTGCCTAATTCGCTGGTGATGCGCTTATTCGTTCGGGGTTCGTCGCGCTCCTTTCGAGCCTGTCCCTCTTCTCCCACTCCATAGACGATGGCGTCATGGGTGCGATCGCTTCCGGTGATGTGGATCTCTTCGACCAGGTCGTGAGAACAGAGGTAGGCCCCGACATCGACACCTCCGTAGGCCATCTGCACAAACCCTCGATCGATGAACTCCGCAAACGCCGCCTCGATAAAGGGTCCCAGATAATCGTTGACGGGATTCATCTTTAAGATGCAAACCTGGCCCTCGGCGAAGAGCTTATAGACCACGTCCAATGTGCCGATGCTGGCCACGTTGCCGGCGCCCAAAACGAGAGCGACTTTGCCCACCGGATCAGGGTCCCGGTAAAAGCCGGCCATATTCTCGGTCAGGTTATCGGGACGGACTTCGTCCTCCATCCAGACTTCGGCGGTAAATCCGGTGAAGAGCAATTTATCCCAGTGAGAGGCCGGAAAAACCTTCACGATGGTCTGCCCCTCCGGTGTGGTTTTGATGGTAAAGTCGTCGGTGCTCGGTGCCCCCGAAGACTCGAGCTCTTCCAGCGTTTCGATGAGCAGGCGCAGGTTGCGGATGACAATCGTCGGTCCGCCCAGCCACTCTTCGCCCACCAGCGGAGAGTCCAGGGGGATGGATTTAGCTCGGGCCGCCGACATGACCTGACGGCGGGCTACTTTTGCCGAGTTTTCCAGCAATCGTTTGGCCATCGCGATTTTTTCAGCCAGGGGTAAAGCGGCCCAGGATTGCTTGTTGTCCTGCAACGTTTGCAGACGTTGATCGAGGGCTTTTTCGTTATCTAGCTCTGGCGGGACGGTCTCTTCGGGGGTGGCCTGCGCCATAAGAAGTCTCGTGGTTCGGTGGGATGAAGACTGAGGGTGCCGACCTGGTAAAAAGTACGGCTTAGATTGTCGGGTACGCCTTTTATAATGCGGATGGCGTGATCACTATTCCGATCTAAACCAGATTTACTCCGAAACCCGGAGTTTGTGCTTTGTGAGGTCGGCGTCTGCCCGCTTTTCCTCTCTCCAGGTAGCGATGCTGGCTGTCGATCGGAAAAACGAACATCCATCCAAC
>SKNI01000521.1 GCA_007120615.1 Myxococcales bacterium
CCCGACCCGATCGAACTCCCAATCGCAATCTGATCGAAAAGTGGAAAACACTGGTCTCCTCCGGAGATGGCACCCACAAGATCAAGTCCGGGGTGACCATCGCGAAGTCTCCTATGGAGACCTTCGAGCGCCAGAACTTCCTCGGCTATCTTCCCCGTATCGATCCCGACGCCGAACTCGCCGAATTCCAGATCACAAAGACACTCGGCCAGGGAGGGATGGGAGTCGTCCACCTGGCGCGGCAGACTTCCTTATGGCGGGATGTCGCCATTAAAACCCTCCAGCCCTCCGCGGTTGACAGCCAGGGCGCTCAGGATCTGCTTCAGGAGTCCTGGATCACCGGAATGTTGGAGCATCCCAATATCGTCCCGATTCACTCGCTCGGGGTCGACGAACATGGCTCCCCGATGCTCGTCATGAAACGAGTCGAAGGCATCAGCTGGGGAGATGCGATGGATGAGCCGGAGCTCATCCCCGATTCGATCCGCGCCGGCCGCGACCTGTTGGAAACTCACCTCTATATTTTGATGCAGGTCTGCAATGCCGTTGAATTCGCCCACAGTAACGGCATCATCCACTGCGACCTCAAGCCAGACAATGTGATGCTCGGGGCCTACGGCGAGGTCTATCTTCTGGACTGGGGAATCGCGGTGAGCCTCAAAGATGATGGCACCAATCGCTTGCCCCTGGCCAAAGACATCGATGATATCGCTGGAACCCCCGCTTATATCGCCCCCGAGATGACCGCCGGCGAAGGCCACCGCATCCGAGAGTGGAGCGATATCTATCTTCTGGGAGCTATCCTCCACCATATCATCACCGGCGAGCCTCGCCATGACGGCCCCAATATCATGGCGATTTTATTGAAGGCCTTTCAGTCCATTCCCGTTGAATACGGACCCAAGATTCCACGAGAGCTGGCCCAGATTTGCAACCGCGCTACCCATGTGATCCCCGAACAACGCTTTGAGACGGTCGCAGACTTCCGAAGCGCCATCACTGCCTTTCTTCAACATCGCGATTCTCGACGACTGGCAAACGAAGCAAACACCCGCCTCGAGCTTCTCTCCATGGAAGTTCGCGATGTAATCCAATCCCGGGCCCCTGTCACCGAGAAGCAGGCTGCACGAATTCACCGCCATTTTACGGAATGCCGCTTCGGTTTTGAGCAAGCTCTCTCCATCTGGGATGGAAATGAGTCGGCCCGCACTCATTGTCAAAATGCCATCGAGGTGATGGTCGAGTTCGAATTTCATCAACGAGATGATACCGCCATCGCCGTATTGCTGGAAGAGGTTCCCGGTTTCGACGAGCGCTTCGGTGAGCGTCTCAGCACCTTGCGAAGCGAATTGGCCGAGGAGGCGCGGGAGATTCAGAAAAATAAGGAGATCAGCCGCGCCGTCGACCTCAACCTGGCCAGCCGTTCTCGTAGCATCATGTGTATTCTCCTGGGCTTTCTCTTCGGAGGGGTACCCTTCATCAACCACTGGCTCATCACACAGGGCTGGGCAACCCTGACCTTTCAAGACTATTTCACCCAATTCGCCGTCATCCTGGTGGGCTCCGGACTGGTGGTATTCTTTATGCGCCGCCGCCTTCTGGAAAACGCGGTCAACGCCCGCATCATCACCTGCATCTTTGTGATCCTCGGGGGTTGCTTAATCATGCGCCTTTTGGGCTACTCACTGGGGCTGACACCGGCTGGCTGTATTGCTCTCGAGAACGGGCTCCTTGGTTTTGCGCTCTTTATGATGACCGTCACCGTTGATCGGCGACTGTGGGCTGCGGGAATCGCATTTTTAATCGGTGCGTTCGGGGGCACTCAATACCCGGACTATATCCTGTTCTTTGATGGGGGAAGTAACGCTGCGGCTCTGTGGCTTATCGCCTTCGCCTGGCGAAAACCTCGAGAGAGCGTGAAGCCCTGATTCCCTCCGGGTCTTTAATGGTTCGATCGTAAGATCTACAGAAACCCATTCCACGATGTCATTTATGAGCTTTCGACCTCCTGAGACCATGCGAAGCACGCACTTCCCATTCTTAAAGATTCAATGAATTTTACGACTTTCACTGGACGTCGCTCCCGATGCGCTATATTTCCACAGCGCTTACGTGGTCAGTATCTTTTTAGGAGTACACGACGGTATGGAGCAGGTAAAAGGAAGTAAGAAAGAACTCGAAGGCGGAGACGGCGTATTTTTTGACGCCATCGCCGAGCGCTATGATTTGCTGAATCGAATCTTATCGCTGGGCCTGGATCACCGCTGGCGTCGCCGGACTGTAGAGGCGCTGCAACTCAAGGAAGGATCACGGATTCTCGATCTGGCCACGGGTACCGCTGATCTGGCCATCGCCGCCGCCAAAACCCGCGATGACATCTCCGTCACCGGCGTAGATCCCAGCGTCGAGATGCTCGCCATCGGCCGCCAGAAGGTCAATGAGGAAGGGATTACAGACCGGGTAAATCTTCTCGAAGGCGACGGTCAGAATCTTCAGTTGGGAGACGACGAATTTGACGGCGCCGCCGTTTGTTTCGGCATCCGAAACTTCCCGGATCGCTTACAAGGACTAAAAGAGATGGCCCGGGTCACCCGCAACGGTGCTCCCGTGGTGATTCTGGAGCTGAGCGAGCCCCGAAAAGGACCGATGGCGGCGATGAGTCGACTCTACGTTCGTCAGATCGTACCCCGCGTGGGGAGCCTTCTGTCCGGACAAAAAGAATATCGCTACCTCCAGGAGTCCATCGCCGCATTTCCTCCGGCGGAAGACTTCCTTGCCTTGATGGTGGAGGCAGGGCTCAAAGATGTCTCGGTTGAGCCGCTGACCTTCGGCGTCGTCAATCTCTTCGTGGGATATAGCGACACTCCCAATTCATGACCGGATTGTACTTCGAGCGAAGCACCACTGCAGAAAGCGAAGCACCGGCAGGCGACCCGCCGACGGTCGTCTTCCTCCACGGTTTCATGGGCTCCATCGAAGACTGGGCCCCACTTCGAGCCGAG
>SKNI01000033.1 GCA_007120615.1 Myxococcales bacterium
CTGGATTAAGCCATGTCGCCTTCCACCTTCGCCGAAGCGCTCCATCAGCGAATGGCCCTCACCGAGATCTCCGATGTCCAGCGCTCCCTGGAGCAAATGGAGGCCAGTACCGGCTCGCTACCCCCCCGGGCCACCGCTCTTCAGAGCCCCGAAACTCCCAATCCCTACGCCTCGCCGAGACCGGCTTTTCGGTCCGCTGATTCGTGTGAACCCAGAAAAAGTTGGTGATTCATTCATTGAGCGAACCTGGCACCGGACCCACCGGCAGGCCCATCTCGCTTGTCAAAACGTCGATTTCGGAGTAAGATCATCTCACGCAGTAAATATTCTGCCCTGTCTGATAACTTCTTATTAGCAAGGGTTGGGGATCAAACGGTGCCGAGCACCCATTTAGCTATCCATCAGGAAGTCATTCTATGAACCCAGGTGAAAGCAGTCTCCCGTTGAAAGACCTACGCAAGCGCGCCGAAGCCCTCCTGGAACACTCGGAGGTCACCGGAGAAGAGGATATCTCCCAGGTGGAGATGATTCGCGAGCTTCGGCTACAGCGCATCGAATTGGAGCTGCAGAACAAAGAGCTGCGTCGCTCTCAAGACGAATTAGAAGCCTCTCGGGAGCGATATGTCGACCTCTATTTTCACGCTCCCGTCGGATATATCACCCTCGATAGCGACGCCACGATCGAAGAGCTCAATTTTCGAGCCTCCGAGCTTCTGGGTCAGAATCGGGACTCCCTGTCGCAGTCCTCCCTCCTCGATCATATCACCCCTCAGAGTCGGTCCACTCTTGTGGAGCATCTCACGACCGTCCTCTCCAGCGACGGCGTTCGTCACTGCCAACTTACCGTTGAACTGCCCACCAAGACCACGGTTCACCTGAAGATGCTCAGCATCGCCACCGAGGATCCCAAGGGCGGTACTTTGCAATGTCGCGGGGCTCTCTTCGACGTCACCGAAGAGAAGAAAAACCAGATCTGTCGCGAGGAGCTCATCTCCCAACTTCGCGAGTCTCATCGCATGGAGGCGCTGGGCCGCCTGACCAGCGGGATCGCCCATGATTTCAACAACCTGCTGACCCTGATCATCGGCTACAGCAAATTATTGATCAATCAACTCCCCGAGGACAGTCCTTTTGCCCTCCACGGGGCCCAGATTCATAAGGCCGGCCATCACGCCTCCGAGCTTATCGAGCAATTGTTGGCATTTAGCCGCAGCCAGTCCGTCTCGGCCTCTCCCGTAGACGTCAACGAGATCGTCGCCGATATGGAGACGATGTTTGATCGCCTCGTGGGAGACGATATCGAGCTTCATCTTCACCTCGAAGAAGCCCTGGGAGTGGTTCATTTTGCTTCCTGCCAATTCCAGCAAGTCTTAATGAACCTTGTGGTCAATGCTCGCGAGGCCATGCCCACCGGCGGAGAAGTGATCATCCGAACTCGAAACGCCGAGGTCTCTTCCGAGTTGGCCGAGCGATTCGAGATCCCCCCCGGACCTCATGTTCTGATCGAAGTCGAAGACAGTGGCACCGGGATCTCTCCGGAGGTCATTCCTCATATCTTTGAGCCGTTTTTTACCACCAAATCCTCCGGAAGCAGCCACGGCTTTGGCCTCTCCACCTCCTATGGAATCGTGCGTCAGCACGATGGAGCCATCGACGTCGTCAGCAGACCCGATCAGGGGACCACTTTCTTCGTCTATCTTCCGCGCACCGACCACTGCGATACCGCCTCCGATAGCCAGTCCCAGCCCTGCGTTCTGGTCGTCGATGATCAGCCCGATCTGCGTGAATATGCCGCCCTGGTGCTGGAAGACCTCGACGTGGAAGTCTTAAGCGCTCGCTCCTCCACCGATGCCCTGCAAAAAGCCCGCACCCACGGACGAGCCATCGATCTGGTCGTCACCGATGTGACCATGCCCGGCCTCAGCGGCCCGGAGCTGATGGAGCGGCTCCATCGATGCCATCCCAATGCCATCGTCCTCTATATCTCGGGCCACGATCGACAGGTCGTATGTGCCGATCGGGGGATCTCGTATGACACGCCCTTTCTGGAGAAGCCCTTCAACCCCGAAGATCTACGGGAGATGGTGGAAACTCTTCTGGAAGACAAATTGGACGTCAATCCCGACGTGGTCTGAAAAGTCTCGTAACTTCTGCGGTGGTAGCCTTTTAACCGATGGTCGTCCCCGCTATCCTCAACTCCATCAACTCCTGACTATGTTGTGCGTCAATAACGCACCCACCGACCGATGTCAGGCTATAATACAATACCTGTAATCCTCTCTGGAGGTTCGTGTATGCGACGTACTTTGACTCCCCTCTTTGCACTTTTTTTCGTTGCCCTTTTGGTGGCCTGCGGCGTCCCTCAAGATGTCCACGACGGCGTCCTCGACGATCTGGAGAGCACCAAGATCTCGCTGGCCGAGACCGAGAAAGCCAAAGCGGAACTGGAAGAGAATTTGACCTCTCAGCTGGAGGGCCTGGAAGCCCGAATCGCCGCTCTCGAAGGCGACAAATCCGCTCTGGAAGCCGAATTGGACGAGGCTCGCGGTGATCTGGAGCTCTACGAGTCCCGAAAGGGCTCCCTGGAAGAAGCCCTGCAAGCCAATCGCAGCGAACTCAATGAACTTCGCGAGGCTCGCCGAAAAACCGAAGAGCGCCTCCAGGTCTACCGCGATATCGCCACCCAACTGGCCAGCATGATCGAAGCCGGCCAACTCTCGGTGGTCATCCGCGACGGCCGCATGGTCATCAACCTGGCCGATGATATCCTCTTCGACTCCGGGCGAACCGACATCAAAACCGAGGGCCAACGAGCGCTCGAAGAACTCGCCGAGGTCCTTCAAGATCTCTCGGAACGAAATTTTCTGGTCGCCGGTCATACCGATAATATCCCGATTCGCTCCGGGCGTTTCGGCTCCAACTGGGAACTCTCCACCGCCCGTGCGGTGACCGTGGTTCAATTCCTTCAGGAAAAAGGCGTCTCTCCAGAAAATCTGGCC
>SKNI01000454.1 GCA_007120615.1 Myxococcales bacterium
GGCGCAAAACTACGTGGTCTTTGGCGCCGATAACATCCATGTTATCGCCAACGAGAAAAGCGCTTTTTCTTGAGCGAGGACAAGGATGTCCTCGGCGCCAAACTCCGCCTTGCGGGTGCGGCCGATAGTGCGATTGCCCTTGCTCTTGCCTTTGGCAACCACTCCTCAAAACCGCGCCGTCAAACCAATGGTCGGCAAAAAGGGAAGCCCCCGCAACGGAGCGGACTCGGAGTAGTCGTAATTATACTGAGTCCCTTCCTGGTTGACCGCGTTATAGACGTTGGTGATGTCCAGATAGGCCGAGAGGGTCCAGGTGTTGAAGACGAATCGTCGGTCCAGGCGCAGATCGAGCTGATGAAAGGTGGAGGCTCGAACCGAGTTGGGCGGTCCGAATTGACGGCGGTAGGTGTCGGCGTCGGCGTCGAAGGCCGCTCCCACCACCGGGGTGTCGGGATTGCCGGTGACCACCCTGAATCGACCGGTGAGATCGAGGTTCCAGGGAAGATTATAGCCGGCGATCAGGGTCAGGATATGGGTCTGATCGAAGCTGAATAGATCCCACTCGCCGGTATTTCGGTTGAGACGCTCGGAGCGCGACAGCGTATAGGCGATCCAGCCAAAGAAGTTATTTCGAGGCTGGTGACGAAGTAAGATCTCCCAGCCGTAGGCCCGGCCTTCGCCGGCGTTATCAAAGATGATCGCCTGGCGGTTGCCGTCTTCGTCGATGGTCTCCGCCGAGGTATTGCTGACCAGATCGAAACTGTCCCGGTAAAAGAGGGTCGTATCGAGTTCGATATAATCGTTGGGAGTCCACTCGGCGCCGATGGCGTAGTGCATCGCCTTTTCAAAGGTGAGATCGGGATTTCCGAAATTCTCCTCGGTCTGCCCCGGGATCGGGGGCTGGGTAAAGAGCCCCACTCCCCCTTTGAGGACCACATCATCGGTCAGATCAAAACGCGTGGAAAACCGGGGGGATATCGACACCCGGCGCACAGGACCGAAATAATCGGCCCGAAGACCGGGGATCAACGTGAGCCTGTCGGCGATGGTATATTGAAGCTCCGTGTACACCGCCGGAAGCACCTCCCAGGTGGAGCGCCGATCGCTTAAGCCGTCGGCATCCACGCTGGGGGCGTCGCTCTGACCGTCTCCCCCACCGGTCGTATCGTCGGGCGTGGCGTCGAAGTTGGGAAAGGAAAACTCGTAGAGCACGTTGCCAATCTGAGCGTCTACACCGGCCCTCAATAAGAGATCATCGGTCAGGGTCAGGCGGGTGTCCTGACGGATCTGCGAGGTATAATAATCGAGCAAAAAGAAGAGGTCGTCGCCGGCCTCGATACCCACGCTATTGACCCCAAAGGAGCCCATCAACGAGGTCTCCAGCGGGGAGTCTTCCGGGGTCCACTCCCACCGCGCCTGCATTCGATGAAAGGAGTTATCGAAGTTGGCCTGCGCGATCTGCAGGGTGGCGTCTCCTACCGGCTCTCCTTCGGGAAAGATCACATCGATCGTATCGTCGGAGCCGTAGATGAAAAACTCCACCTTGTGGTCTCCATTCTCGCTTCGATAGGTGGTCCAGCTCTGATAATCGAAGTAGCGAGGGGCCACGATCGTATCGATCTCAAGCGTTCGCAACACGGTGGGCAAAAAGAGGTCGTAATAACTTCGCCGTCCGGCGAGTGCGAAGCTCCACCGATCGGTGACCGGACCTTCGATGATCGCCGAGCTATCCAATAGATCGACCTCCAGGGTGCCGTGGAACCGGTCCGTCTTCGGCGACCGGGTCTTGATATCGATGACCCCGGCGGTGGCCCGACCGTAGCGGGTACTGAAATTGCCCGGATAAAAGTCGATGGAGTCCACCATCTCGGTGTTCAATACGGCGGGTCCGCCCAGAAAGTGAAAGGCGATCGGGATGGAGTCGCCCTCCAAAAAGATCTCGGTGTCTTCAGGGGCAGCGCCGCGAACGATGATCTGACCGCCGACAAATTGGGGGCGCGCCACGCCGGGCAGATTCTGAACCACGCGGACCACGTCGCCACCGGCACCGGGGATGCGCCGAACCTCTTCCAGTTGAATGGTCTGACGGGTGACCTCGGAGCGCTCCCGCTCCGCGGTGGTGCGCACCGTCAGGCTGTCGTAATCCTCGGACCGGACATAAAAATTTCCCGTCGTGATCTCCCCATCGACCACCTCGATCTCAAAAGTGGTGGTGATATATTCATCGCCGCCGACCCGCAGAATATACTCCCCGGCCGGCACCCCTCGGAAGGTAAACCGGCCACCGGAGAGCGAGAAATCTTCCCGGATCGTCTCCTGGGTCTCGACCTCCACCAGAGACAACTCCATCCCGGGCAGCGGATTTCTGGTGCCCGCCTCTCGGATCTGACCGATGACGTTCTCGCTCTGCCGGGCCACCGAATACTCTACCTCCACGGTTTGGCCTTCGAGAAGATCGATGTCGGTTTCAAAGTCCAGGTATTCGTCCACCTCCAGAGTCACTACATAGGGCCCGTGGGGCATCTCCTCGATCAGAAAAGTACCGTCGGTGTCGGTGAAGGTAGTGGCCTCCACCGGCTCGTCGTGCTCCTCTCCCACATAAACGATGGAGACCCGGGCGTCGGGGATGCCTTCACCGGTCTCCGGATCGGTGAGTGTGCCCGCGAAATTCGCCGGAAGAATGGGAAGGCTGAATCGAATGGAGAAATTCAAGGCAACCGGTACCGCCTGTCCGTCGACGGTGGCCGGGCGAAATCGAAATTGCCGGGCCGCCTCCATGGCCGCCTCGTCCAATCCGTAGCCCAGCCCCTGCACCACTTCTGCATCGCGAACTTCTCCGGAGGCCGTGATCACAAGCTCCAAGATCACATCGCCCTCGATGCGAGCTTCCACGGCCTCTTCGGTATATTCAGCGCGGGTATCCTCTATAAGCTCCGGCGGAACGACCTGTCCTCGAGCCGGGCGCTCCTGCGGCTCTTCTTCGACGGTCTCTTCA
>SKNI01000735.1 GCA_007120615.1 Myxococcales bacterium
ACGCTCATATCGATCACGTCGGCGGCCTGAGTGAAGCCAAAGAAGCCACGGGCGTGCCCATATTATTGCACCCCATGGAGCAGCCCGTCTACGACGCAGTCGTCCAACAGGGGATGATGTTCGGGATTCCTATCGAGCCATTGCCTCCCGTCGATGAATACGTCGAGGACGGCCAGCTCGTCAACGTCGGAGAGCTTCAGGCGAAGGTGCTGTATTTGCCCGGCCATAGCCCCGGATCGGTGGCGTTCTACTTCGAAGACGAGGGCCTGTTCTTTGGCGGAGACGTCATCTTTGCCGGAAGCGTTGGGCGAGTGGATTTGCCCGGAGGAAGTGCTCCCCAGATGCGAAATTCTCTGGAGCGGGTCAAAAAATTGGACGACGAGGCGATCATCCTGCCGGGACACGGGCCCTCGAGCACGGTGGGGCAGGAGAAGAAGCTCAATCCCTATTTGAGGTGACTGAGATCGATGATCGATGATCGGGATCGGTGATCGGTGATCGATGATCGAGATCGATGATCGAGATCGATGATCGATGATCGATGATCGATGATCGAGAGCGTTGAAAGACTTATCCGCCGAATAGAGCTTCCAGCTCGTCTAAGCCCTGGTCGATCTCTTCTCGAACCTCGGGTTCGGCGGCGCCCTGTTTGTGGGAGAATTCCGCGGGCCACGACAAAAGCGCATCCTGAAGAGCCTCTTCGATCATCTCGAAACTCTTCTCGCCGATCCCTTCGATTCCGTGGAGTTGGTAGGCTCTCTCGGGGAGATCTCCGACGGTAACCTCTGTGGAACCGGTGTGAACTTCCAGTGCTTTGACGATCCGTTTGATCCCACGACCGCGGCCGGCGAGTAGCGCGGCGATGGGTTGAGGTGCGATGGCGTGGGAGAAGAGGGCGTCGATGACCAGGCGTAATTCGGCGTAGTCCGGGCGAAATGGCGAGCGATTGATCTGCAGATAGTCGGGCAAATCTTCGATGGGCTCATCGCCTCGATTGAAAATCCGACGCATCAGAGAGACCCACCGAAGTCTGGATTCGTGGTGGGTCAGGGCCTCCTCGAAGAGAGCTTTTTCGCTGGTAGCGCTGGTAGCGCTGGCCGATTCGGCATCCTCAAAATGCCTTCGGCCCTGATGCACGGTGGTCATGGGGCTCAATGAAGTGGCTTTAAACCAGGCTTCATCCAGATCCAGAAGACCCAGCGGGTGGGTCGCAAGGGGTGGAAACTCCTCGGAGGTCAGCAGGCCCTCTTTGTCGAGGCCGATGAGTCGGAAGAAGTCTTTGTCGGAGATGAGCCTTCGCAGCTGGGGCAACTCGACGTCGGCGCCTCGATAATATCGGGCCGAGCGGCCCGCCTTTTTTCGGATGGTGTCGAAATTTCGCACCAGAAAATCGCGGTCTTCTTCCACGACCCGAAGATGCCAGGGGACGCCCTCTTCTCGGAAATAGCGGACCACTTCATAGGGCAGTTGTCGGCCGAATTGGCGGGGGAAATTATTTCGCTGCGTGGGGGGCAGAAAATAGAAGGGGTCGAGTCCGCACCGGTTCCAGGATGGATGGACGACGAGGGTCAGAATATCGCGCTCGAACTCTGCACGCTGTACAACGGCTGTGACGTCGTCGTTCCAGGCTGAGTTTTCGGCGGCTTTTCGAAGTTTTTTGGCAGCAGATTCTCGGAGGGATGTAGAAAATAGGAGCATTCCCGCTGGTTCGTCTTCGATTCCCTCTACGAACCAGCCGGCTCGGACCTCTCCGACGTTGGGAGAGGCGCGCTGGCCTTTGCCGTCGGACACCAGATGAATCTCCACGGTTTCTTTTTCTCCAGGACCAAGACTGGCCCATATTTGAAGCTCTCCGTCGACGCTCTCCAATGACCAGGCCCCGAAGAGACCTTTCGTGATCCGTTTATGAAGGTCTCGGGCCGGGGGGCTGGCGAGGCGCTCGAGTCGCTTCTCCAGGCCCCGACGGCTTCCGCCGATCTCGAAGGTTCCCCAGAATCCGTAGGAACTCAGCAAGAGATGAACGGGGCTGTTGAGCTTATAGGAGAAGTCGGGCTCCAGGCTTCGGCGCACCTCCCACAGAAGGGAGTAGCCCGACTCCTTAAAGAAGACGTTATGAGCCTCAATACACTTCTTTCGAAGGCCCTGACTGGTGCTCAAAATGGTTGTTGAGTCGTCGTTCATGCTGGCCACTTTCGGATATCCACGAGCTCAAATCGCGCGACCTCTTCGGCGAATTCCTGGGGGCGAACGCAGTCGATCACCCAGCGCCGCATCATCTCATCGGGGACAAATCGCCGCCAGGGCCCGGCTTCCAGGGGTTTGACGAATTGTTTATAGCCATCGTGGAGCCAGTTTTGGAGGTCTTCTTCGATCGTTTCAGCGGGGCCCAGATCCCGGGGGAGTTTTCCTCGAGATAGTCTGGCATCGGCGAAGAATGGGCCTACTTTCTTGAGGCGAAATCCTCGACTTCGCAGGAGCGCGCAGAGCATTCGCCCCCAGAGAGTGCCAAAAAAGTGTTGGAGACGCCAGCTTCTGTCGCCGGTGGCCATGAACCGAAGCTGTCGGTCGTCGTGACCGAGGTGGGCCGGCAGATCCCGGGCCAGGTCGAAAGAATAACGAGGGCCCATGCGGGATAAAAAGTTGGCCTCTTTATCGGAGTCGGAGGACTTCACAAAGATCTGACGGTCTTTGACGCGGGTGACGTCGCGGTGTTTTCCGCCGAGCACAAATCCGTCGGTGCCGCCGGATTGGTCTTGTTCGGTCCAGCTTGCGGTTCCGATCTTTCGGCCGGTGGCCTCGTCGATGACCTCGACCTCGGCGCTATTCTCGATATGAGCGTGGATTCGACCGTATTTATAGTCGTTCTCGGCCTCTACGTCGGCCACGTAGCGGCCCTGAGAGTCGGCGTGGAGGTAGCCTTCGCTGCGCATCAGAGCGAGAATTTTTGCGCAATCCCCTTCGGTCCAGAAGCGTCGAACGGCCGTGGGAAGCCGGGCGTGCAGGGCCTTCGCCGAGACCCAGCCGTCGGGATTCTGAGAGATAAGAGATATCGCCTGCTGAGGGATGATGGTGGGCCGAAAGGCGACCTTTTCGGGAAAGAGGCGGCCCTCCTCGGCGCAGGCAATCATATGTTCAAAGCGGTCCTTGTCGAAGCGAGTGGAGTAGAGACAGGTGGCCTGAATTCGGCCGCCCCGGCGATTGCTGCGTCCGACCCGCTGGGTAAAAGAGGCCACATTGGGCGGCGGATTGATCAGCATCACCCGGTCGACGTCGCCGATGTCGACGCCCAACTCCATGGTCATGGTGGCCACGCAAACCCCGCTGGAGGCTCTTAGAAAGCCTTTCTCCGAGCGCAGTCGTTGGCCGCGAGAGAGACTTCCGTGATGGGCAAATGCCTGTAAATCGGAGAGCTTTGCGGCCAGCCATTCCACTTCGGCGCGGGTATTTGCGAAGGCCAAAATCTTGGCGCCGGGTTCGGCTTTCAGCGCCCGGCGCAGGGCAATTTCGGCGTCTTCCAGAGTCACGGCGACCTGAAGGTGGGCGTCGAGAAGCTGGTCGCGACCGCCGCCGGTCGCGGTGACCACTTCGGCTTCTTCTCCGGCAAACTCAAACGCAAGACGCTCGGCATCGGCAGCGGTGGCCGAGGCGGCGCAGATCTGAAGGTCGGGGCGAAAAGACTGCAACCGAAAGACCAGCGCTCGAAGTTGGTCGCCTCGGGCGCTGCCGTCGAGAAGGTGCAACTCGTCGAGAAAGAGGGCGTCCACGTGGCGAAGGGCCGCTGGGCGTCGGCTGAGCAGTGAGTCAAACGATTCCGGCGTGGTCACCAGAACTTGCGGGGGATTGTCATCGGAAAAAGAGGGAGAATCGCCGGTTTTGACGTCACTCTTCCAGCCGCAGTCGGAGATGGGCCGATGGATCCGGCGTTGGAGGTCGTTGCAGAGTGCCCGGGTAGGGCAGATGGCCAGCAATCGGAGCGAGGAGGTCTTCTTGGACCGGAGCGCAGACTTCTGCTTGTTTCGACCGGAGCGCTTTTCTCGGTCGCCTTGAATCAGCCGCTCGATGAGCGGCCCCATTACTGCTTCCGTCTTTCCCGATGCCGTGGGGGCACATAAGACCACCGATTTGCCGGCTACGATGGGCTCGATAGCCACGGCCTGGGTGGGGGTGAGTCTTCCGAAACGACCGAAAAATCCGTGCCAGATATGGGGCAATAAACGGCGCGCTTTTTCCTCGGTGATCATCGTCGTTCCTCGGTTGGTTGCACAACTTCCGGAGTTAGTCGCACAACGTCAGCCGTAGATCTCTCGCAGGTCACCGACGACCTGGCGCATATCCTCGGGCCGAAAGGTGGCCAGATCTAAGAATTCGACCACGAATTTCATGGCCTGGCGGGGGTTTTCGATATACCCCGAGTGAAGCAGCCCGGAGACGACCTTGCTCAACGCTCCTTCCATGGCCTCGGCGATATTGGCGCCCGGTCGGCCGTGGCGATAATGGGCGGTCACCCGGCTCACCAGGGCTCGATAATCCTCCATCTCCAGCCGGGAGATCTCGGTGATTCCATCCTCGGGGAGCGCTCCCGCAAGAGCGTCGAGCCCCTGGGTGTTGGGCGTCATGGCGAAGACCGTGTAGAGACCACCCTGACGACCGTAGCGAGGCGGCAAGTCTCGAAGGATTCCCATCCCGCCGAGCTCCAATTCTTCCCGTGAAAAGGGGACCAGGGACTCATCACCGCCGATGGACGCCCAGGCCAGGGCTTTGAGTAAGATTCGGGCGAACTCGCGGTTCTGCGACGACAAAAGGGCGTAAAATTCGGCCTCATCGATGAGCACCACCAGCCCCGAATACCCGACCTGCCGAGTCAGCGTAGCCAGGCCGCTGATGATATATCCGTAAATTCTGGCCCAGGGTCGATAATCTTTCATGGAGTAGATGCGATCTTGTCGGCCCACCATATGGCGGAGCTCATCGTCGATTTCGACGTTGGAGATCGTGGGATGACCCTCGAGCCAGTTGAATAAAAGCGACAGCCCGTGGCTTCGGGCGTCGTCATCGAGCTTTACTTTTTTTCGACGGCCGGCATTCTTTTCGCCCAGTTCGATGGAGCGAAAATAGCGAAGAGCCGGGGTGAGATAGAGGTGGGCGCCTTCGTCGAGGTTCTCGCGAGTCTTCTCAGTGGAGAGCACTTCGAAGCGCTCCAGGACCTCGTCATTGGTGGCCGCTTTTTCGATCAGCGGCGTCAACCCCAGGGCCTGACCGGTGGGGATATCGGGATATTCGAGCGAGCGAACCAGCTCTCGATACACTCGCTTGGGGTGGCTGGGAGCGGTCTCTTCGGGATTGAGGACCACCCGGGCGGTGACGAAATTCTGGGCCCGGGCGCGCTCTCGAATCAACTCCAGAAGGTGGGTCTTTCCGGCGCCGTATTCTCCCAGAAACGCGCGCACGGCTCCGCCCTCTTTTGTTTTTTGGAGGTCGGCGTCAACCACTTCCATCTCCGCTTCGCGACCCACCGTATAGGCGCCGAGATCGGTGTCGGGGACTACTCCCAGGCGAAGTGCTTCCAGGGTCAAAAGAGCCCGGTGGGATTCTTCCCCGTCGATGGCATCTACAAGTTTTTTGGCGGTGGCGTTCATAATCTCGTCCTCAGAAGTCGGCAAATTCGTCGCCCCCGGACGTGGCCGAGAGTGCTTCGTGGCCGTCGAGGACCAGATCGATGGCATCGTCGAGGTCCACGTCTTTTTCCCCGTCAATCAGCTGCAATTGAAGAAAGTCGACGAAGGTTTTGACGAAGAGTCGGCGGTGATTGACCTCGAATTGAGTGTTTACGCAGGCCGCGGCCATGGTCTCGGCGTTAGCGCTCTGGCGCTCCAGATCGAGGTCGGCGTCGCGAGCCACATTGAAGATGGGCACCAGCTTCTGACCTATCTGGGTCAATAATTTCTGGGCCGATAAATCGAGCTGCTCCAGGTCGATGAGCACCGCCTGAGGGCTTCGCACGCTCAAGGGAACCGGGGTTTTTAGCCGTTGGTAGAGCGCCGGGTAGTCGGGCACGATGGTGCGCATAAACTCCGGGGGCACAGCGTACATAAAGAGGGTGTTGGGGAGTTGGTGGCGACCGCAAAGATCGATGACCTGGCGCAGGTTATCACCGATGACCTGGCTTCGTTTGGCGCTGACGCTCAAGTTTCGGTCGACCTCATCGAATAAAAGAACCGTGCCGGCAAAGCCGAGGCCCGTCATCATCTGGGTGAGGCTTCGAAGCATCAAAAAGCCGTTGGCCCGGCTCATCTGCTCATAGATCCCGTAGTCCCGGACTTCGCCGCGAGGAATGGGCTCTCCTCGAAGCCAGGCCTCAAGGCGCTGCTCCCGCTCAAAGTCCTCTTCCAGCCAGGCCAGACAGAACTCCACGATCGCTTTTCGAAAGGAGACGCTCTCGCAGGGAGTTCTGGCGACCTGTCGACGAAGCCAGCGCCGAACCTGATGGCGAGCCTCCTGACGAGCGCGTTCGCCGCCGTCTTCGCGGATGGCGCGGGTGGCTTTGTCGACCTCGTCGTCGACCAGATTTCGCAACAGGTCGGTCAGCCCGAATCGGGGAGGTTCGCCGGGGCCGTCGGTGCTTACCGCCATCCGACGAGCCACCGAAGCGTAGACCTTCAGAGTATCGTCGTAAGGACACTCCGTCGGGGAAAGTTCCACCACGGCCACCGCAAATCCGTGTCGCCAGGCCATATCGCGAACGCAATATAAAAAGTGGGTCTTTCCCCCGCCGAAATAGCCCTGGACCAGCTTAAAGCTCGCTCCACCTTTGAGCTGGCGCTGAAAATACTCCTCCTCCAGGACGGTGAGGTAGCTCTCATTTCCCACATTGATGAGCTCCACTCCGTACTCCGGAGGCTGGCCGCTTTCGCCGAGGCGTTGAAGAATATGACTGGCCGTCTGACGGTTGACGGGGGGTGCATTTGGGATCGTTTCGGTCATGGCAGATCAGTGGTCTTGGGGTATGGAAGCGAAGCAATTACGAAGCCATCACCCCTATTATCGGCAGTGGGAGCTCGATTATGCGTTAATTTTCTACTTTTTGATCTCAGCCGGCAGTTTTCAGGCTTTTTCAAAGCGAAGCGAACCGTAGTATTGGCCGCTCTTTGATCCTACGGGAATGTAGAGAACGTCGGACTTATTCCGGGTCGACCCACCGGTGGCGGCGCCGAGGTCGAGGCGCATCCCGTCGCGCTCGAGCATTCCGTGACGCCGGAGCTTTGCTAATTGCCAGGCCAGAAGGTGACGGCTGAAGGGCTTGAGGGCCTCCGGACCTTTTGCGCGAAGGCTCTTCTTTTTTGCTCGCAAAAGCGACAGGGGGACCAGCACATCGACCAGGTCGATTCGTTCGCCGGCTTCTGCGCCATCGGCCACCAGAACGGTGCGGTATGCACTTCGCAGAAGATCGAAGAAGTCTTCCGACTCCATACCCTGGCTGGTCATCTCGGAGAGAGCTTTTTTGCGAGCCTCCAGAAGCGCTGCGGCGTCGATCGAAAGCCCGTCGTCGATGAGTTCGTGGCCATATAACATGCGCACGCCGCCCTCTTCGAAGTCGATCTCAAAGGTCAGCGGTCGAAGATAAAGCACCAGCGGGGCCTCGGAGATCTTTTCGACCTCGATGTCGGCCTGGTCTGCCAGGAGGTTGACCTTGGTCAAAAACTTCATCCTCGCCTTGACGCGCAGACGCTGCAGATCGGAGCCCAGTCGGCTCACCACTTTTTCGCGTAATTCGTCGAGTTCGGCGATGCCCAATTCATAGCCGTCGAGGCCCTGATGAACCTCCAGCCAGGCTTCGTAATCGGCGGGTCGAGGCTCGTTGTTGGCGATCCCTTTGAGGAGGTTTTTGGCGCGGGAGAGACGCCTGGAGTGGCTGCGAATCTCTTTGAGCAACTCCTGTACATCATCGCTCAAAGTGGGCTCGGGCGTCTTTTCTTCGCCGTCGGGCTGTTGAGTTTCTGAGGAGGAATCGCTCATTTTTGGTGGTCTCCCGGTCGATGGGCAGTGAGGGGTTGGCGGGGTTCTTTTGCCATGAATGAGGGTTAGTTGCCACCTCAAAAAAACACCTGTCACCGACCACGTCAACAGCGATACCGCCTGCATTCCGATCAGAGAGTAGTCTCCCACAACAAGATCGGCCGCCCGTCGGACACCGACATCTCCCAGACCTGGTCGGCCCCGTCGAAGGACCAATTTTCAAACCGGGCTTCGTCGATGAACTCTTCGTTGGTCAGACCCTCGCCGCGCTCATCTTCATCTCCGTCGGTGCTGTCCTGGCCGGTGGTGTCGAGATTCCAGTAGGAATCGGTGACGGTGCCCCCGTTGTCGGAGACCAACCCGCCGGCGCTGCTGTCACTGGTGATAAACCCGGTGGCATAGCAATTGGTGATCTGGCCGCTGATTCGCCCGACCAGTCCCCCGGCGTCGTCGTCATCGGCTCGGACCGAGCCTGTGGCGTAGGAGTCGATGATCAGGCCGGAATCCTCCATTCGACCCACCAGCCCGCCGACGTATTTACTTCCGTGGACCCGGCCGGTGGAGAAACTGCGGCGGATTTCGGTGTTGCTATCGTTCATAAGACCCACCAGCCCGCCGACGCGATCGGAGTCCGCAGCGTGGACGTCTCCGGTGGAAAACGAATCAAGAAGAGAGCATCCGTCGCGGTGGCGACCGATGAGACCGCCGATATAATTAGCTCCGCCGATGGAGATGACCGTCCCTGAGGCGTGGGAGGCTTGAATTTGACAGGAGTCATCCACGTCGCCGTCGTGTCGGTTATAGCCCACGAGTCCTCCGGTGCGACTGGAGAATGAAGACACGCTTCCTGTGGCATAGGCGTCGTCGATGGGACCGAAATTTAGCCCCACCAGTCCACCCACACGACTGCTGGTGGAGTAGACGTCACCTGTGGCATAGGTCTCAGAGATAGCTCCTTTATTATATCCGATGAGTCCTCCGCTATTTTCGCCGGTGGCCGAGACGCTGCCTGTGGCATAGGACTCCGAGATCGGAGCGTTGTTTTCGCCCACCAGTCCTCCCACGTCCGTGCGACCGCTCACATTTGATGTGGAGTGGGACTCGGAGATCAAAGTTCCCGTCTCAGTGCGTCCGACGAGTCCTCCGACGCGGTCGGACTGTCCGGCGATCACCGAGCCCTCGGAATAGGAGGTCGTAATGGTTGCCCTATTTGCAAGGTCACCCACCAATCCTCCTACGTTCGGGTCGTTGGACGACACCGTTCCCAGAGCGTGGCTGTCGACGACTCGGCTCTGGTTCTCCATCCTCCCCACCAGCCCACCGACATGATGGGCCGAAAACCCACGAACCGGACCCTGCGCGGAGGAGTTGAGCAGAGCACTCTCTTGTAGCATATCTCCAATCAGCCCCCCGATGCGTTCTCCCCAGCCGATGACTTCTACGTTCGCAGTGGAATCCGAAACCTCTGATCCTTCGCGCATCCTTCCGACCAGTCCACCGACTCGAGCGCCCGTGCTTTGCACCCGGCCGGTTACGTGGGAGTCGCTGATCTGGCCAAAATTAAGGGCCACCAACCCCCCCGTATTGTCGCGACCTCGGATATCGACGGAGGCCTCGATATGGGAGACTACTCCGTCATTTCTTCCCACCAATGACGCGGCCTGATTGGACCCATCGATCATCGCATTCACCAATCGAATATGACTGATCGCGGAGATCTCGGAGGTGCGCACAAATAGCGCAGTTCGATCCCCTCCGACGAGATCCAGGTTTCGAATCTCGTGATTATTTCCGTCAAAGGTCGCGGTGAATGGGTCGTCATGAGCACCGATCCTTCGAACCTGTTCGTCAAGGTCGGCCAGATCGATGTCGGCGACCAGCGCAAAGTGGCGGTCCAAATATTGGTCGCCATTTCCGATCTCATTGAGTTGTTGAGCGGTGCAGATGGTGAAGGGGTCGGTCTCAGAATCCCCACTTCCCCCGCCGAAGGGATAGTGGTCATCGCCCGGTTGAGGATCAGAATCACAGGGCAGCGGCAGACAAACTCCGTCGGCGCACTCACCGCTGAGGCAGGAGTTATTGCAGACTCCGCAATGGGCGGGATCGGCATCGAGGTCCATGCAGACCCCGTCGTCGTTGCATTCTTGAGTTCCCTCGAAGCATTCGCTCTCACAGCTGCCGGCCACACAACTGACATCGTAGCCCGCCAGGGAGGGACAGGCATCGTCGCAGCCGCCGCAGTGAAAGACGTTGGTTTGGGTATCGACACAGGACGACCCACAACGCTCAAATCCCTCGGCGCATATCAGCCTGCAGACACCGTCCAGGCATTGCCCTTGCCCTCCATCGGTCGAGGTGCATTGGTTATCGCACCCGCCGCAGTGACTGACGTCATCGGAGGGGTCTACGCAGCGACCGTCACATAATATCAGCCCGGCTCCACAACCATCGTCCACGTCGGGGTCGCCGGCAGCATCCTCGAGCCCACCGGCATCGGGCTGGGCGGCCGCGCAGATATTATTCACACAGGTCGTGGGGTCCGGACACTCATCGTCATGATCGCAGTCGATGACACTGACCGAGCCCTCATAGCTGCATCCCGACAAAAGAAGCCAGGACAATACGAAGACGCTTATAAGCGCTGCTCGAAGGGGACGATGTCGAAGATGACGAAAGTGCTCGCTATTCATAATTATCCTTTGCCGTACATCCAGGTGATTCAGTCAGCGTCTTCCCATCGAAGCAGGGGCCGAGAATGCTGGATGGAGATCTCCCAGATATCATCGAAGCTCCACCCCACAAAATTGGCGGCATCTCCAAACTCCGGCGGCAGTAAGCTCTTGCCGTCATCGGAGTTATAATCATCACTGCTATCGAACTCGGAGTTGGCCGCTGAGTTCCAGAACGAAGAGAAGACATCGCCGCCTGTATCTCCCACCAGACCGCCGACGTCACTGCCAATCGCGGTGGCCGATCCAAAGGAGTAGGATCGATTGATGTCTCCACGGTTTCGGCCGACCAATCCTCCCACCTCATCGGGCCCGCCGGTCGCACCGGTTGCGTAGGAGTCGCTTATTATGCCATCGCCCCGGTTATACCCCACCAGCCCCCCGAGGCGGTTGCCGGACGACAGGACCGTGTTGGTGGCGCTTGATTCGGTGATAAGGTGGTCGTTCTGCCCCACCAACCCGCCGACTCGGCCAGCTCCCTCCACCTC
>SKNI01000278.1 GCA_007120615.1 Myxococcales bacterium
TGGCTCGACAACCTCCTGGAGTTGCACGGTTTGGTCGACGAGATGTTCGCCGACAACTTCGCCTATACTCCCCTGACCTATTCGGCCTTCGAGACGATGTGCAACGAGTCCTATATCCGTCGCACCGATCCCGAGACCAGCGTCATCGCATATGGTCCCGACGGCTCCATTGCGGGCCTCTTTCTCTTCTATCCCCACTACGGTCCACTGCTGGTTCAAGAGGCCGGCGACGACCGCGTAGAATCAGGGGACCTATCTTTTGCAAAGCACTTTCCAGCCCTGAAACGACGGGGCAATGTAGCAGGCATCTTTAAGACCGGCGCCGTGGCCCCGGCCTACCGAAAGAAAGGGCTCTTCTCGGCGCTCACAATCTCGGCGTTTAAATGGGGAGAGGGTCGCTACGATCGATGGTTCGGAGCGTTGGTTCGAAAGGATAATCCCAGTCGCCGCTACGCCGACAACATCGCCAGCGACAGCCGCCAATACGCTCTCTTCGCAAAAGAGCTTCGGAGCAAGGACGTCCCCGTCCCCATCTAAGAAGAGGGCTTTGAGCTGACCCGAACCGCGGACATCCCGAATTATTGATTCACTTCTACGATCGCTCCCTCGACGACCAGATATCCACCGCCCTGCCCGCCTCGAATCAGCCCGGAGGGATCAAAGCTGATCGCTCGATTTTCAAAGCTCGAGAGATTCTCGCTCAACTCGGAGAGGTCGAATGCGGGGATCGGAAATCCGCCGTAGGTCACGCCCACTTCGCCAAGAATCGGGGGCACCATCATTCGCAAGAGCGCTGCGATATCACCGGGATCATGACTCTCGGGCGCGGCTGCCACGCCGGCCTGCACCGTAATGCGCTGGGCCCGATTGTCGATGTCCAACCCCAGAAGGCCCTCGTCATCCATTCGAAGGCTCACGCCGGCCTGCAGGTGCAGATCCATCTCGAAATAGCGATCCTCCCCGGAGAGTAGCTCGATGTCGATTCCACCAACCGCCATATCGAAGGGATATTCGTCGGGGTAGGTAGGAGGCACAAAGGTCGTCGGAAGCCAGAGGTCGACCCCGATGGAACTCAGCGGTTGAAAGACATCGGGGAGAGCATCCATCTCGTCGGCGGGAAGATCGTATTCGGCGATGCCTCCGCCGTACCAGATCGCAAAGAGCAATTGATTCAGCGCATCATCACTCATCGCGACCGCAACGGGAGCATCAGAAAATCCACCGCTCAGAGGCGGATCATCGGTGCGCATGGAACCCACATTCTCCGGCACAAATGGCAGTCCCTGGAGAGCCGAAAAACTTCCGTTCAATCCCAATAAGATGCCAAAGGTGTCTACCTTGATCTCCTGAAGTTCAAAGAGCGCCGTGACCTCGGGAGCTTCACCGAAGACATAGCTGGGGACGAAATCCTCCAATAATTCCAGTACCAGATCGGCCATGGAATCGGCCATCCAATTGGCCAGTGCGTCCTCTGCCATCGTCGCCAGCGCTGCGGTCAGGTTCGGGAAATCATCGGCCAGGAAGGGGTTGTCGTCGGTGGCGATTCGAAACTCCTCAAAGGTCACCTCCGGATCGTAGATCTCGAGATAGACCTCCCCGTCTTCTCCTTCGGGACAAATATAGGCCTCGATGCTGATGCTCTTGGCCGACAATAAAATCAGATCTCCCAGGATCGAGGCGATGCCCGTGGCCGTGAGATCGATCTCGACGGAGCCCTCTTTATTGCCGTCGTCTTCACCCAGCACGATCAACGTATCGAGACAGCCCGGGGTGGCCAAAATGTCGATGCGAGCGTCCGTGATGTCGACCCGCTCCACCGTAAGCGTCGTATCCTCCGAGACCTCAAAGGGCTCGTCGAAGAGGCTCTCCAGAAATTGGTCGTCCTTGATCAAGGCTTCTAAGATTCCCGCCAGATCGTCGAGTTGGGGGGTATTATTGTCCAGCGCTTCCTGACCGAGTTGAACCTGCAGAGCGTTCTCCAACAACTCCCCGGGAGGATGGGTGGAGGCTCCGTAAACTGTGACCGCGTCGACGCCTCGACCGTTGTCCTCGGAGTTCACCCGGAGCCCGAAAATATTGGGTCCGGCCTCCAGCGTGACGGTCACCTCGAAGGTCTCTTCTCCGTCATAAGGGACCGCTTCTCGATTCACCGACAACTCGGTCAGCGGCGCTGAACCCTCTTCGATAACTCCGCTGATCACGATCTCATCGCCCACCGCAAAGGTCCCCGGCTGAGGAGAGAGAATCGTGATCTTCGGGTGGACCCGCTCGCTGATCTCGGTTAGCTCTTCAGATTCTCCCGGGATGATCAGGGGATCGGTCTCGCAGGCCGCCAGAGTAGCGAATAAAAAGAGGGCGATTCCGATCTTCATCGGTGTCAAAAACAGTCGTGGTTTCATGGGCTAAATCGTATCAAGAAGGATCGGGCTATACAATCGTGCGCAACCTGCGAAGGGTGGCGATGGTGCGCTCCATAAATCCGTAATGACGAAAGGTATGAGCCATCAAATAAAGCCCGAATCGATGAACCGTCAGATCCAGAAGAGAGAGCTCAAAGCCTCTCTTCCAGGACTCTGGGTCGAGAGACTTTCCCGTGGCCGCTTCTAAGGCCCGGCGATGGACATCGATATAACGCTCTACTACTTCGCGCTCCACATCATCGGGGAGCACAAAGGCCAGAAACTCCGCCACATCTCGCTGAGGAGGCGCGATCGTGGCCAGCTCCCAGTCGTAGGCGCATAATCGCAGCCCTTTTTCCGTGGATCTCAGGCAGACATTTCGAGGGTTAAAGTCGTTGTGCACGAGTGTCACGGGATGCTCTTCGAGCTCCGCATACCACCGTGGCAATTCATCGATGATCCCGTGAATCTCCTGGCGCTCCTCTTCACTGATCCACTCCGAGAACTCCCGGTGCCCGTGGTCGGCCAGGGCTCTCCAGAGGGGACTCATCTTCTCCATGGAAGCCGCCGTTTGAACGGCACCGATCCAGTTCTTGTCTCGAAGCTCATCGCCTCGCTCAAACCACACCGAGTGCGCCTGGGCGATGCCTTCCAGGGCTGCCACAATATGCTCTTCTTTCCAGCCGCTTACGTCATCGGCGGTGTCCAACAAAATCGCATCATCGACATACTCCAAAATCAACACAAAGGCTTCCCGGGAGGGGTCTCTCAAGGTTCCGTAGACCTGAGGCATATGATCGCGAAACCGGGGTTCTTGTTGGTCGTAGATCGCGACTTCCCGCTCGTCACATCCCGAAAAATCGAGGTTGGACTTATATCGCGAAAAACTCTCGGCCACCTCCGGGCCGCACATCGCCGCCATGGTGTTGAGCATCAAGATGATCTCTTCATCGATGGGCTTGACCTTGGCGATCACATCGACAGAGGCGCTCCGGTTGCCGCCGTGACCATTGACGATTCCCAGGTTTTGAAGGTGGAGCCGAAACGGGAAATGACCCACTGCCTTTCGAATCTTTCGGGCGGTCAACTCGGTGATGATGCTGGAGCCCAATTTGATATCATCGATGGGCTCACAGGCGATGACCTCCAACTCGGGGTTCTGAAGTCCCTTGCGAAGTCGCTCCTGAAAGAACTCGGCGTTTAAGTCCTCTTGCTGCAGCCACTTCACCGGTCGATTGCGACCGAGTTTCTCGTGGGCCTGGGCAAATTGCCCGCTGGCGATGGCCGACAGAGTCGAGAGATCGAGGGCCAGACAAAAGCCGGCGATGATCTCGGCCAGTCTTCTGGCGTAACCGGAGCCGGAACATCCCATTAACTCCAGATAATCGCGCTGTCGCGGAAGCTGAGTTCCCCCTCCCACCGTGCCCACAATGAGTCCGGGCAAGACCATGCTGGCCACCACGCCGTCGCCGCTACTCTCCAGATATAATTGCCCAAGACTGGACTCATGGACGCATCCAATATCTTGTCCGGTGGCCGTAAAAATGGCTGCGATGATATTGGCGACGTTGATATTAAATCCCACCATCCCCGATTGAATGCTGCCCGCCATAAATGCCTGATGCGTCCTCAACAATTGCTCCGGCGAGACCTTTAACACATGCTCCAGGGTCTCCCGATCCAGAAAGGACTCCGCCACCACCCGGGTTCCCCGCCCGCTGGCAAAGGACTGATACGAGACCTTCTTATCGCTGCTCATATTGGCGTCGATGACGAAATTATCGAATTCGATCTCATCGATAAACTTCATCTGTGCCAACACCCACTGACAGGCATGCCAGGTACAGGTGGTGGTCATATTCTGACCGGCGGCATCACCGGTCTCATAGAGAAAGGTCACATGGACATGACGGCCCATCACCACGGGCTTTACTTCGATTAGCTCCGCGTGCCCCGAGACCTCACAGATGATCTTGGAGAGAGCCTGGTGATGATCGCGAATCCAGCGGGCAAAGAGGGTGGCGCTCTCCAGATTGGACAATACAAAGAGGGGTGCCCGTAGCATTCGCTGGGCCAGCACTCGGGTGGTGACACCGCCGCAGCGGGTCAGCGCTCGGGCCCCTCGGGAGGCCGATGCCACAAGTGTCCCTTCCGTCGTCGCCAGCGGGGCATAGGCTACGCCCTGCACCGCTTCGCCGCGAAATACCAGGGGCCCCGCCACTCCCACCGGCACTTCCACCGAGCTGATGAGGTTCTCAATATTTCCGGTCAATCGTCTGGACAAAAGAGAGGACTCTTCCAACGATTCCAGCGGTTTTCCCGATTCCTGACGCATAAACTCCAGGCGCTCCAGCCTGGCCGCCTCGCTGTGCTGGCCGCGAGCGGGAATCGAGTCCACTCCGGTCTTGACGTCTGTGGAGGGTGCCTTCTCCCCAATTTTATTTCGGTAGAGTTGATCCACGAAGAGCCACAACGCAGACCGGGTCTGGTCGTCAGCCGGTTCTAATTGCACCTGTTCTTCTTCGCTGGCCGACGAGACGATCATAGTCTGGAGAGTTAACGTCTCCCCCTGGTGATGTAGAGTGACGTCGGTCCAAATTCTTCCGACCTCGAGTCGTTCGTCGATGACCGAATCTTCCGGAGGCCAGGTGACGACGATATTCGTCGACGAGACCTCCAGAAGATCAATCTGCAGCGACAGAGCGTCGCCGCCGGTGTCAGCGCTTGAGAGGCTCGCGCGCACCGAACCCTGCTCAACCATCGGTTTGGGTAATTCCACAGGGTTCGGTGCCACGGTTCTCTTCACGCTAACGGGGGTTTTACAACGACCTTAGTTACGAGTCGCAGTCATGGGAGTGGTTACTTCACAGGGAGGACCGGCTTCAAACGCCGGACAATCGTCTCCCTCGGCAGACGTGATCGTCAACGTGCCGGTACCGGTGAAGGTATCATCATCGGTAGCGGAGAGCTCGGCGGTAACCAGCATGTCCGCCAGGCAATCATCGCCGTCGGCAGCCGCAATATCTACACCGGTCTGGGTAAAGCCGTCACCAGCGGTGCGCAGTCCATTATCACCGGCTGCTTCAAATTCAATCCCCTCGGTGTCCTGGAAGGGCTCGTTGAACTCAATATCGACCTGGGTCGGTAGATCGTCGTAGTCCGGAAACGATACCGGAGCCGGCAGGTCATTGGCCTCGCCATCGGGCAACACGATCGTATTCATGGCGCCATCAAAGCAGCCGTCATCGACGGACTCTACGGTCACCGTGAAGTTGCCACCGCTAAATCCGGTCGCTGCTTCGCCATCTCCGTCTCCATTACCATTGTCATCGTTGCCACAGGCAGCCAGCAGGGCGCCGACGCAGATCAGGGTCAATAAAATTCGCTTCGTTCGACTCATATACCACTCCATTTCGTAAAGAAATAAGCTCTCACAACCAACGGGAGAGCGGAAATTTGGCGCAGTATTGCATCGGGTCTAGGTCCCGTAAAGGGTTGTTGCTCCTTATTCTACCATCTGAAACCATACCGAAGTGTAAGTTGGTACTAACTTGAGTTGCCCATCAAACAACGGGTCGAACCTTCCTACAGGTAAGTCAGACACAAGACGCAAAATTTTCGCATTAATTATTGCGCGGGCAATTTGCACTGGTTATACTCCCCTGACATTCAATTATTTCGTTGGGGCCAGAGTATGCCTCCAAAGAAAGGCTTATCGTTGTAGAGGCAAACTCTGTGAACCCTGTGCGCGTGGCACTTTTAGTACAGCTTGTTTATCTGATCCCATCGGTGATCTATATCTTCGTCTCCTCTCAGTTTGCAGCCGAGATAGGGAGTACACCAGAAGCGGTTCTGCGCTTTGAGATCGCAAAGGGTATCGGATTTGTTACACTCTCATCACTGCTGATTTTCGGGGTCTGCTGGAAGGCACTCTCGGTGATCAAAGAGCGCCAATTAAACGCCCAGCAATTACGAGAAGCACTGCTTCGATCGGAGCGACACGCCACGGCCGGACTTCTTGCAGCCACCGTCGCCCACGACGCCCGAAACGAGATCACGGTGCTGAAGAGCAACAATCAATTTCTGCAGCGCCAAGACGGGCTCGATGAGGAGCTATACGCTGAGATTCTTGAAGAACAAGAGTCCGCTCTGGAGCGATTGATCGCCCTCACCTCTCGTTTTACCGCCCTCGAAAATAAGCCCAGCGCCGATAGAAGTGACGTAGACATCTCAGAGATCGCCGCCGATCTACTCCATACTCTTCGCGGACATACTCGAATCCGCGATTGCGACGTCTCGGTGTCCTCCGAAGGACAAGTCGTCGTGCGGAGCCACCCGATTATGCTCCACCAGATCTTGATCAACCTGCTCTTCAACGCCGCCGACGCCGTCGACGGAAGGGGAGTGATCGAGATTCGCCTCTCCACAGCCGACGACGGAGCGGCCATCATGGAGGTCCACGACAACGGGCCGGGCATCCCCCAAAAAGACCGCGAAGCGATCTTCGATGCCTTTTTTACCACCAAATCCGAGGGTTCCGGCCTCGGACTCCTCTCGGTCCAAACCTGCGCCCGGGCGCACCGGGGTAGCGTAGAGGTCGAAAAATCCCCTCTGGGTGGCGCCTGTCTGCGGGTAATCCTTCGCGACGCTGACAGTCCAGATCTCCAGTCCGAGGAGACCGGTCCGGTTCAAAACCCTGAGCCCACCCTCGCCGCGGCTACCTGAGGTCAGGCCTGCTCCACTCACAATGAATCGAACGCCGGTTCGTCGGGGGACGCATTGCGAACGCTCGCAGATCCTGTACGATTAGCGAAATTGTGGTCTTCGAAAACAATGGCGAGAAGCAAAAAAGAGGTGGACTGTGAGGAATCTCAGAAGTGGTGTCTGGTTGGGGCTTATCGCAATATTGGTGGCCGGTTGTGGTACCGATGAGTCTCCGGTCGTCGATGACTCAGCCCCTCGGTTGGTCCTCGATAGTTCGATCTCATTGGAAGCCCGGGTCGGTGAATCCGTCGAAGAAGAGGTGACGATCGGAAACGATGGCGATGCCGAACTGGAGGTGAGCGTTGCCGTATTGGGCGACGCCTGGTTGGAGTTGGCTCCCAGAGAGCTAGCCATCGAAGCCGGTGAAGAAGCCCAGGTAATGTTCACCGCTGACTGCAATGACACCGGTGAACGCAGCACCGAAGTCGCCGTCGTCACCAATGATCCGGAAGTCGCAGAGACCACGCTCTCCGTTCTCTTGACCTGTCATGCCCTGGATTCGGCCCGCTTGACGGTGTCCGTTGCAGGACTTCCCGCCGAACTCAACCCCGACATTCTCGTACAGGGACCCGACGATTTTGAAAGAAGTCTGAGCGACTCCGACGATCTCCAACTCCAGGGACTTGCGCCCGGTGAATATACGGTGACCGCATCGCCGGTCGGAGACTACCTCCCCACCGAAACGGACCAGCAAATTGAGCTTGAGGCGGGAGACGAAGAAGTCTTGACCGTCACCTATGAACTCGACGCCGATTTGCCTCCCGGCTCTCTATCCATTGCTGCCGACAACCTCCCCGCCGAGTTGGACTTCTCCGCCGTCGTGGAAAGCGCGGACCCTGGATACGAGGAGACCTTCACCGGCGCCCAGACCATCGATGACCTCACCCCCGGAAACTATACGGTCACGTTCCTGGACGTCGAAGATGGCGACGATATCTACCGGGCCCAGCCCGTCGGCGTGGAAGTCCTCACTGAGGAGACCGCCGAAGCCACCGCCGACTACGAGTTGCTCGCTGGGCTCACTGGCTCGCTCGAGGTCACCGTGGATTTCCCGGCAGGCGTGGAATTTGAACTTCAGCTTCACGACGGCGACGAAGTGGTCAGCACCGAAACCGTCACCGGTGGCGACACGGTCACCTTCGACGATCTGGAACCCGGAGCCCACACCCTGACGCTCGATTCTCCGATCCTCGATCAGTGGAATAACGAGTATCTCACGGGCGACCTCACAGGCTTCGACCAGGCCATCGACGTGACCAGCGGCGACCCCGCCACCGCCTCCATCAGCGGCCTGGCCCCCTCGGTAGTGCGAACCGAAGACGACGCCGGCACCCACTCTCTTCGAGAAGTCCTGGGTCGAGTCAACCAGGACACCGAGATCACCTTCGACGACGCCGTGGCCACGATCACCTTGAGCAGCGGTGAACTCGCGATCGACGTCTCCCTTACCATCACCGGTCACGCAGACGACCACGTCTCTATTGTGGTCACCGGCGACCACCGGATCTTCATCATCTCCGATAGCGCGGTGACCACCCTTCAGAATCTGCATCTTGAAGGCGGTCAGGCCACCGGTCCCGGCCAAGATAGCTTTGGCGGGGCGATCTTTTCCGAAGGTGAACTCAGCCTTCTGGATATGACTTTTTACGACAACAGCGCCAATGTCGGTGGCGGAGCGCTCTATGCTCTCGGAGATACCACCCTGGAGGACACCCTATTTGACGATAATTCCACCGCCGGCGACGGCGGCGCTGCGGTCTTCGACGGAGCAGCCGCGGTCACCATCACCAGGAGTCTCTTCACCTCCAACTCCGCCCTCGACAACGGTGGTGCCCTGTACATCATCGATGCCGACGTCCTCATCACCAACTCCACCTTCTACGAAAACCAGTCCCTGGACAGTTGGGGCGGAGCCATTCATGTCGACGAGGACGGTGTCCTCGATCTGGTTCACGTCTCCATCGTAAACAACTCCGCTCCCCTGGCACCGGGACTCTACTACAACGACGCCACCACCATCCGGAGCACGTTGATCGCCGGCAACGGTGGCCCCACCTTTGTGGAAATCGCCAACGTAGAGGGCCATCTGCTGCAAACCGATGGTTATAACTTCATCGAGCGGGCCTCCGACGGCACCTTTACGCCGCTGGCCACCGATATCAGCGGAGATATGGACCCCCCCGAAGATGCCCAGATCGACACCTTCGACGGCGAACCGGGCCAGCTCTCAACGGTCTCCCTACTGAGCACCAGCGGAGCCTACCGGGCCATCCCCGAGAACGATTGCGTCGACCTGGCGGGAGCGCCCATCACCGAAGATCAGCGCGGCGTGGTACGACCGGTCAACGGAATGTGCACCATCGGCGCCTGGGAAGACGGCGACCCCCCGGCCAACGGCGGCGACCCCGACCCCGACCCCGATTGGACGACCATTGAGACCTTCGACAACGCCACCGACTTGCCGGGCAACACCTACGACGACGGCGGCTTCACCGGCGTGGACGGCGTGGTGTGGACCTACGACGGCGCCCGAAGCGCCGAGAAGAGCGAAAGCGGCGCCTTCGTCATCGACGGCGAAGGAGTCATCTTCGCCGACAGCTCGGGGTTTGTCCGGGCCGATTCGATTCCCGACGGCGTCAACACCCTCTATCTCGACTATCGCAAAGCCTTCACCGGCGGGAGCGATCGAGAATTTGAAGTATTGGTCAACGACACCGTCGTCGCCACCAGCCCCGTCTTTGGCGGATTTTCGGGAGCCGACGACACCATCTTCACCATGGAGATCGAAGACCTCGACGTCGACGGTACGTTCTCGCTCGAAGTCCGAAATATCGGCGCCCAATTCACCGTCGACAATATCCGCTGGCGTTGACGGAAGTCGGAAGTCGGAAGTCGGAAGTCGGAAGTCGGATTTGTTTGAAGTACGTCTCAGCCGGCTCCGACTCTCTCGACTTTCGATCTCGATCACCGATCACCGATCTCTCAAGAGGTGAGCCTCGCCTGTCCCTCCGGAAGATACAATCTCTCCGACCGCTCCGCCGACGCCCGGGCGATCTCCTTCATCAGGTGGGGCCCCTCAAAGATCATCCCGCTGATGAGTTGAATCAGGTCCGCTCCGGCGTCGAGCTTCTCCATGGCAGCCTCCACGCTTAACACTCCACCGCAGGCCATAATAGTAAAGTCGGGCCCCACATATTCTCGGGTCCGGCGGATAAGCTCGGTGGAGGGTTTTCGACAGGGCGCACCGCTTAAGCCACCTCGATATTCGTCGGGTGCTTCTTCGCGGTGGGCCAGAGTGTCGTAGTCTTTATTGAGGTTGCCGATGACCACCCCGTTGAAGTCGTACGCCCGCAGCAAATCGACCAATTTCTTGAAGGTCTCCCAGTCGATATTGATGGGCATCTTGGCGTACATCGGCCGGGATACTTCCACTTCACTCAAGGCCTCCAGGAGCTTCTCCAGGCGGGCCGGATCGGTGAAGTTCTCGCCGCCGTAAACGTTGGGGCAGGAGATATTAACCGTATAATAGTCACCCACCCCGGCGGCCGACAATTTGGTGAGCGAGGTGACGTAATCGTTGATGGAACCCTCCAACGTCGCCGAGCCCTCGTCGTTGGTCATGGCGATGCTCATCCCCACCACCAACCCTTTTTGTGGAGGCCGTTTCTTTTGACGCTCGATGACCTGGTCGACGCCCTCGTTTTTGAGCCCCTTATACACGATCAAACTCTGAGAGCGGATGGCCCGACGAAGCCTGGGCGGCTCATTTCCCTTGCAAGGTCTGGCCGAAACCGAACCCACTTCTACGCCTCCAAAGCCCACGCTCTTAAGAATCTGGGTCAGCCGGCCGTTATAATCGAACCCGGCCGCCAGCAGCGTGGGAGTGGGATAACGAATCCCGTCGATCACCCGGGAGGCGTCCGGCCCGTGGTAGCCGTAGATCTTATCGACTACCCAACGGCCAAACGAGGTCCGCCCCAACAATTCACCGGCCTTCACAAAGACATCGTGAATGACCTCCGGATCGAAGCGAAAGAGGATCGGCTTGAGAA
>SKNI01000359.1 GCA_007120615.1 Myxococcales bacterium
CGGCTTCTGGGGGAGAACTCCATGCGCAGTCTATACGACTCTCATGTGATGGTCTTTGGGTTGGGAGGGGTGGGAAGTTTTGCCGCCGAGAGTCTGGCGCGCACCGGGATCGGCAAGCTAACGCTGGTCGACTTTGATCGAGTCTGCGGCACCAACGTCAATCGCCAACTTCACGCGATGAAAGGAACCTTCGGAAAATATAAGTCCGATCTTATGGCCGAGCGATGCAGTTTGATCAATCCGGAAGCAGAGATCATCGGGCGGCGGGCGTTTTACCGGGCGGAGACCAGTGAAGAATTGCTCGATGAGAAACCCGATTATGTGATCGATGCCATCGATAACGTCACCGCCAAGATGCACCTGTTGTTGACCTGCCGGGAGCGGGGAATTCCAGTCGTTTCCTGCCTGGGGGCGGCCGGGAAGGTCGATCCCACCAAGATCGAAATCGCCGATTTGAATCAGACCCATACCGATAAGCTGGCCAAGGCGGTCCGCACGATTCTTCGAGAGCGGGGAGTGGTGGAGGGACGAGAGCCGGTGGGGATCCCGGCGGTATTTAGCACCGAGAATCGTCACGAGCCTCAGTCATTGAGCTATGATGGCACGGCGGGGTTTCGCTGCATTTGTCCTACCAAAGAAAACGACCTCCACACCTGCGACGATCGAAATCTCATCGAGGGCACGGTCAGTTTCGTCACCGGGACCTTTGGGATGATGGCTGCCAGCGTGGCGGTGCGGGAGCTGATGGAGTCTCGCTGAGAGCGTAAAGATCGCTTCTCAGCGCAGCTGCCAGGTGTCGGCGGCTCCGTCGCCGACGGTATCTCGCCCGATGCGCATCAGGATGCCGTCTTCGTAGTACTCCCAGCTGTCCACGTTTCCATTGCGGTTGAGATCCTTTTCCACCCGGACCAACGCTCCGTCGTAGTAGATGCGACGCTCGATGATCTGACCAGTTTCAGTGTCATAGAGCTCTTTTCGAGCTCGTTCGCCGCCGACGAAGTAGATGATGGAGTCCATCTCTCCGTCGAGATTCATGTCATTTTCTTCCCGTTGGACATTGCCAAATTCGTCATAGTGGCGTCGGACATTGATCTTTCCATCGGTATTGGCGTCGATTTCCATTCGCCGCAGCCGCCTTCGGGTCCGCTGGGGATCGCGGGGGTCTTCAAATTCTTCGAAGTAGCGGATGATGTCGGGCTGGCCGTCTCCATCTGCATCGAGATATTCCACGACCAGTCCGTCGGCGGTTTTCCCGGTCTGGATCTGGGGGCCCATGAGATCGATGTCGTTTTTTCGAGACTCACTCTCCGAGCCACAGGCGGCCAACAGCGAAAGCGACAGACTCAGGGAGGCGCAAATCAATAGAAGACGAGATAAATAAGACATAATTCGTTACTCGTGGCGGAAAAAGTCCGTATGCTTGGAAGTGATAGTACAACTTCCGGTAAAGAATGGAAGCTCAGTCAGAAGGTGTCAAAGTCAATCGGTGTGGTCTTGCTTGACCGGGTCCGTTAAGTTATGAATCCTCGACCTCGTCTCGGTGGAAAGAAGTGCTCCGCTGCGGCGAAAGCAATGGTGAGTTTAGCGGCCGGTTTGCCCGAACCTGAGCGTCGGGATTCGCGGTGGCGGAAGAAGAGGCCGACGCGGGCTGTTGCATCGTTGCATATGGAAGGTTTTTTCGTCCCGGGCAAGCATCAGATACGTTTGCATCTACATACTCCAATTTTATCCCACGGCTACATGAGTAAGAAATCGGTCGACCAATCGAAGATTCGTAATTTTTCCATCATCGCTCATATCGATCACGGCAAGTCTACGTTAGCCGATCGAATATTGGACGTCACAGGAGCGGTTTCGTCTCGCGATAAGAAAGAGCAATTTCTGGATAATATGGATCTGGAGCGAGAGCGGGGAATCACCATCAAAGCCCAGACCGTGCGGCTCGATTACAAAGCCGAAGATGGGCAAACCTATATCTTCAACCTCATTGATACGCCGGGGCATGTAGACTTCAACTACGAGGTTTCCCGAAGTCTGGCCTGTTGTGAGGGGGCAGTTCTGGTGGTGGACGCAGCCCAGGGGGTCGAAGCCCAGACGGTGGCCAATGTATATCTGGCGATCGACAACGATCTGGAGATCATCCCGGTCCTCAACAAGATCGATCTTCCCTCGGCCGATCCGGTGAGAGTATGCGAGGAGATCGAAGAGGTCATCGGGCTCGACGCCTCCGACGCGATCCACGCGAGCGCCAAAAATGGGATCGGGATCGAGGATGTTCTAGAAGCGGTGGTCCACCTGGTTCCTCCGCCCACAGGAGATCGGGAAGCTCCTCTAAAGGCGCTGGTCTTCGATAGCTGGTTTGATCCCTATCGAGGGGTGATCAATATGGTCCGGGTCATCGACGGGGAATTGAGGCCGGGGATGCAAGTGGAATGGATGGCATCGGGAGCCAAAAGCGAAGTGGCCGAGATTGGAGTTTTCTCTCCCGGGGCCACTCCAGTGAAGAGTCTGGGACCTGGAGAGGTCGGGTTTTTGATCGCCATGATCAAAGACGTAACTCAGGCCAAAGTGGGCGATACGATCACTTCGGTTGAGAATCGAGCCGAGGAGGCGCTTCCGGGATTCAAGGACGTCAAACCGATGGTGTTCTGTGGGTTTTTCCCCACGGAGTCCGATGATTATGAAGATCTCCGCGATGCTCTCGATAAATTGGTGCTCAATGATGGAGCGATCTCCTATGAGCCGGAGACCAGTCAAGCGCTGGGGTTTGGATTTCGATGTGGGTTTCTGGGGCTATTGCACATGGAGATCATCCAGGAGCGCCTGGAGAGGGAGCACGATCTCGATTTGATCACCACCGCTCCCTCCGTGGTCTATCAGGTAGAGACCACCGACGGAGAGGTCGTAAAGGTAGAAAACCCATCTCACCTGCCCGATGTCGGGGTCATCGACGAGATCCGGGAGCCCTTTATCCTGGCCACCATTCATGTTCCCCCGGAGCATGTGGGCCCGGTCATTGCGCTCTGTGAAGAGCGACGGGGCACCCAGGTCGATCTTCGGTATTCCGGGTCCAATCGGATCATCTTGAAGTATGAGATCCCGATGAACGAGGTGATGTTTGATTTTTATGACCGCCTCAAATCGGTCTCCCGGGGATATGCGAGCTTCGAATATGAATTGATCGAGCATCGCCCGGGAGATCTGGTAAAGTTGGATATTCTGGTCAACGGCGATCCCGTGGATGCATTGAGCATTATCGTACACCGAGATTTCGCGTATCATCGCGGACGAGGTCTTGCTAAAAAGCTCAAAGAGGTCATTCCTCGACAGATGTTTGAGGTTGCTCTGCAGGCGGCGATCGGCAATCGGGTCATCGCTCGAGAGACAGTCCGGGCCTTTCGAAAGAATGTCACCGCCAAATGTTATGGGGGAGATATTAGTCGAAAGAGAAAATTGCTGGAGAAGCAAAAAGAGGGAAAAAAACGTATGAAGCAGGTCGGAAGTGTCGAGATTCCTCAGGAAGCGTTCCTGGCAGTGTTGCGGGTCGACGACGACTAGGAGAAGGTCGTGAGCGAGGAAGAGAAAAATCAGGAGTCTTATATCGAAGAGGCCCGGGAGTTGGTCCAGGACACCCAGTTGCGTCTGGACCGAGCCCGTAAGTTGGGCGATGAGGTTCGCTATCGGATTCAAGAAGAACTCAACGCCTTGCGCCAGGGACTGGAGCGCAAGGATGAGGATTACGTTGAGGAAGTAAGCGAGACGGTGCGGGATCTGGCCGAGGAGCATCTGGCCGGAATCTCCGTCAAACCGGTGTGGCGAGAATATGCCGAGACGATCGGTCTGGCGATTTTATGCGCCTTGATTTTGAGGGCGTTCTTCTTCGAGGCGTTCAAGATTCCAAGCGGCAGCATGGAGCCGACTCTGGTCAATGGAGACCACCTCTTTGTAAATAAATTGCGCTACGGCGTTCGGGTTCCCTTTACGTCGACCTTTGTGACCCGGTTTGCCCAACCGGAGCATGGAGAGGTGGTGGTCTTTCGATTCCCCTCGGAGGAAGCCCGCGAATATGTGCGCCGAGAGCGACAGCGGGCGATTGCCAGTGGGGAGCAGAGCACCGAATGCATTTTGAACTTTGACGAGAAAGACTTCATCAAGCGAATCGTAGGGCTTCCCGGGGATGTGATCGAAGGGCGAGGGTCTCAGCTCTTGATCAACGGGGAGACCCTCACCCGGACTCCGATTCGGCGCGCCCCGGCTCCGGAGCGAAGCGGTCAGACCGCTTATTATTATCTGGAGACCCTGGGAGATCGCACCTATCAGATCCGCGAAGATAGCCCTCCCGGATATGATGACGGACGCGATTTTGGGCCGATTACGGTCCAGGAAGATCACTTCTTTGCGGTGGGAGACAATCGGGATAACTCTGCCGATAGCCGCTGCTGGGGTCAGGTTCCGATGACCTATATTAAGGGGCGGGCCATGATCATCTGGCTGTCCATCGGGGACGGGCGGGCCGGAGAGTCCGGGCTGCGCTGGGAACGATTTGGTATGCAAGTGGAGTAATTCATTACACCTTTGTTGGGAGACATCGATGCATCTAATTGGACTTAGAGGAATGAGTCGGGAGAAGATGGTTGGCCTGTTGGATGCAGCGGAGAAATTTCTCGATCCCCAGGGCAAGGTGACCACCCCTTCGGAAGACCGGGCATTATTGAAGGGAAAGACCCTGGCGCTCCTTTTTATGGAGCCCAGCACGCGAACCCGGGTCAGCTTCGAGATCGCCGTTCAACGTCTCGGAGGAGAAGTGGTGACGGTCAGCGCCGAGGGGAGCAGCGTAAAGAAGGGAGAGTCGGCCGCCGACACCTGCCGAACCCTGGCGTCGATGGGGGTGGACGGATTTGTGGTTCGACACCACGATCGCCAGCTCCCCCATGTGTTGGTGGACCGTCTCAAAGTCCCGATCATCAATGCCGGAAACGGGAGCGGGGAGCATCCCACGCAGGGCTTACTCGACGCGCTCACGCTGCGGCGTCATTTCCAGACCGGCGAGGACCTCTCGGGTCTGAAGGTTGCGATCATGGGGGATATCGTCCACAGCCGAGTGGCTCGAAGCGACGCCCACGCATTTTCGACGTTGGGGGCCGAGGTCACTCTTGTGGGTCCCCGGATGCTGCTGCCCTCCGATGATCGGACCGAAGATTGGCCGGCGACGATCACCAATTCTCGAAAAGATGCTCTCCGCTGGGCGGATGCGGTCGTAGTGCTTCGGATTCAGCAGGAGCGAATTCATGGCAACCTGATCGATGCCCACGAATACGCGATGAACTGGGGTATCGACACCTCCGTGGTCAACGGGTATATGACGCCGGATACGATGATACTTCATCCGGGGCCGGTGATTCGAGGAGTGGAATTATCGGATCCGGTCGTGGACAGCGATCGAAGTTTGATTCTCAACCAGGTCACCAATGGCGTCGCCCTTCGACAGGCGGTGCTCAAGTCTTATTTCAACTGACGCCGTAGGGAGTCGATGTGCAGGGACAATCGAAGAGGCAACCGTTACGCCCGAAGTCATTGGAAGGACGCCAGCCGGCGCTCCTTGTGCTGGCCGATGGCACCGCGTTTAGCGGGTTCGCGATCGGTGCCTCGGGCCGAGCGGTGGGAGAGGTAGTCTTTAATACCGGAATGAGCGGGTATCAGGAGGTGCTCACCGATCCGTCGTACCACGGACAGGTGGTCACGTTTACCTCGCCTCATATCGGCAATTACGGGGTCAATGACGACGACGGAGAGTCCACCCGGATTCATGCCGTGGGAACAATCATTCGTGATCTGGCCCGACGGCCGAGTAACCATCGCTCCCGAATTGGATTTGAAGAGTGGCTCATCGAACAGAACGTGGTCGGAATCTGCGAGATTGATACCCGTTCCCTGACCCGACATCTGCGAGAGCAGGGGGTGGTGATGGGGGTCATCGCTCATGGAGTGGGGCCGAAGGATGCCGACGAGGTTCTCAGTGAGTTGGCCAAACATCCCTCTTATGAACAGATCGATCATGTGGAGAAAGTTGCGTCCACCTCCCCAGTCCGAGTGACCTCAGCCAGCGGCGATCCCTGGAAAGGAGCCCTGGCGATGGCGCCGGTAGATGAGAGTGAAACGGTGGACGGGCTGCATGTGGTGGTCATCGATTTCGGGGTGAAGTTCAATATCCTTCGCCATCTGTTGGACCGGGATATTACGGTAACCCTGGTTCCCAGATCCGTGGACGATGATACCCTCGAAGCGCTCGCCCCCACGGGAGTCCTCTTCTCCAATGGGCCGGGAGATCCGGCGCGGATGAAGCCGCTTTTGGATCGCGTTCGAAGCATCAGCCTGCGCTATCCGACGACGGGGATCTGTCTCGGTCATCAATTGCTGGCGAGCGCCTTTGGCGGGAGAACTTATAAATTACCCTACGGTCACCGTGGACCCAATCAACCGGTGCTCGACTCTCAGGACCGTAGCGTCGCCATCACCAGCCAGAATCACGGTTATTCGGTGGAGCGTGAGTCTTTTCCAGAGTGTTTGCAGATCACTTCGGTTAACCTCAACGATGATACGGTGGCCGGATTCTCTCATCGCGATCACCCGATCATCGCGGTCCAATATCATCCTGAGGCGGGACCTGGTCCCAGGGATGCCGCCGAGTTCTTCGACAAATTCGTCAACGCCATGCGAGATGGAGCGTAAGTAAGCCCGTCAGGACTGCACGATACAAAGCATTGGCGACAAGATCTGTGATTCCGAGATAAAGACAACTATCACGGGTGATGAATCGATCACTTTGCGTTATGATGCGAGCAGACTCGTAATTTCGCGAGCATCTCAATTGTTGAGGAGTAAACTATATGGAACTGCGGTTCTGGGCGGCTACCGATACGGGGCGCGTCCGCGACCATAACGAGGATAATTTTCTCGTCGATAAGCGGCTCCAACTCTTCGTTGTCTGTGATGGCATGGGCGGTCATGCCGCCGGAGAAGTGGCCAGCGCGATCTGTGTGCGGACCGTACGGGACGTGATCGCCGAGCAGGCCGAGTTGCTCCAGCGACTTCGGGGAAATCCCGATGACGAAGCGGATCGCAAGAGTCTTCAAGATCTGATGGGCCGGGCCGTTCAAATGGCCTGCGCTCGAATCTTTGAGATGGCTCAACAGGACTCTAGTAGACGGGGTATGGGAACGACCTGCACCGCACTGGTCTTGATTACGGACCGAGGGTATATCGGGCATGTCGGTGACTCCCGAGTATATCGGCTTCGCGATAATAAGGTCGGTCAGGTTACTAACGATCACTCCCTGCTCAACGAGATGATTCGGCAAGGCAAGATTCCTGCCGATACCACGGAAGCGGATTTTCCTCATAATAATGCGGTGACGCGAGCGGTCGGGGTTCGAGAACATGTTGAAGTGGACACCATGGAGTTCACCGTCGCCCCCGGTGATCGTCTAGTAATGTGCAGCGATGGATTTAGCGAGTACCTACCGGGAAACGATCAGCGTGAGTTGATGGGCGGGGCCGAGCCTGAAGAGACGACCCAGATCTGTATCGATCATGCCAACGCCTCTGGTGGAAAAGATAATATCACGATCATCGTCATTGATTGCGTGGAGCAGGCAGAAGAGTCCTCGGAAGACGTAACCCAGGTCATCGAGATTCTGCGCCAGACGGCCTATTTTCATTATCTCGCCCCGCCGGAGTTGCAACATATTCGAAAGATGGCCAGCCGAATCGAGTTGGACGCTGAAGAAATGGTGGTTGGTGAAGATGAGGCCAACGATCGGCTGTTCATCATTTTGAAGGGATCGGTTTCTCTGCAACTCGATGGACGGCAGGTGTCGGTGCTGACGACGGGAGAAAACTTTGGAGAGATGGCCTTAATCGATGCCCAGGACGAGCAAGATACCAATCTGGTAGCTCAGACCCTGGAGCCTACGGTGATGCTCTCGATAGCCCGAGACCAATTCATCGGGTTATTGCGTACGGACCCGGGCCTTGCGATTAAATTATTGTGGAATTTTGTCCAGGTCTTTGCCGATCGGCTTCAAAGCGTGCCCCCGGAATATCGATTTACTCCCGATGAATGGCGCCGGGAGCCGGAGGCCGCCGGTGATATAACACCGCCATCGGGCTCTTTGGTGTTTAAAGAAGATCTTCGGCGGATTGAAGAAAAAGCATCAAAATCCTCGGAGCAAGTAGCTGAGGTTTCCTCGCCCCGGCTCCGGACGATTACATCGGTGGGAAGTGATTCTGGCTCCGATGAACTGGCACGGCAGAAGACGGTCGACCTCGGGATACTGGAACCCGGGACGTTTGATGCTCCTCCACCGCAGTCCGGTTCGAAGAGTAATATGGGTGCTCCGGACGCATCACCTCCCGTTCCGCCACCGCTGAAAAAGGGGGCCTGGGATCGAGAGGAGGGATCAGAGGATGCCGAAGAGCCCGTGCGAAGAGGACTGACTTCGGGAACCTACGATTCGCGTCTGCTGGCCGGCGGTGTTTCCGGAAAGATGAAGATCGATGAGCATTCTGGATACGCCAGTTTTGGTGAAGAGAGTGGCGATCCCGATGTAACGCTTAGTCCCTGGGATAACGAAACCCCGTCGGATTCATCGGATTCGTTGAGCACCAAACAGCTTTACGGAGGAGAATCGTCGAGCCAGCCACCTCCTACTCCTTCCCAGGCTCCTCGAGCCGGCAATCCCGACAACTCAGAAAGCGAACAGGACCTGGACACCACCGTGGGACTCGACGCTGATATCGAGCAATTGCGGGCGATGCGTAAACAAACCCCGGAGACGCTCAAGGACAAACTTCGAGCGCGCAAGAAACGTCGCCCGGTGCCGGGAGCCGAAGTGCTTAAGAAAGCTGGGAGTATGAACCCCACCGAGGATTCGAAGCCCACCGCGGGCAACGGCCTCTTTGCGGTTACTCAGGAATTGGCAGCCCTTCAAGCTACGGGCCCCTCGGAAGAAGAGACCGAGAACCTGGAAGGCTTGAACAATCGGACGACCAAGCCCCATGACTTGCATGAGGCGGAGAAAGCTGGTGGTGTGGCCAAGCGCACTGGCTTGTCCGGTAAGTCTAATGTTCAGGCTCCCGGGGACGAATCGACAGAGTCAGATCAGCCCAAGGTGATGATTTCACCGGATCTGATGGCCGATTTCGATGACGATTGATGATTCAGTTTCGCTCGCCCGTTGCTCCTGATAGGCAGTCGGTATAAGATCTGACTTAGAAATTGAATTTCCACCATATTACTGTGAACTGGCATCATTTCGATGGATACCCGTCTCCTACTTCAAATCGTTCTTGGTGCAATCGTCGCACTCATCGTCATCCTCGGGGCGATAATGATCTTCACTCTGACCCGGGATGCAGAAACCGTCATCGTGCAGGAGATAGCCGATGACTCTCGAGAGGAATCGGAGCGTCGCAGCCCCTGGGCGGATCAGGGCGATGCAGCGATTGCCCTGGTGAACCGAATCTCCGTCAAGAGCGACGCCGGCATTGATGTTGACGGCGAGAACCTGACAGTCAGCGAGCTGATCGAGAACGAGAAATTCATCCAGGAAAAGCTCAAGATCACGTCTGGTGAACCGATCGGGTGGAGTGGGCAATGGTGGGGAGAGACCAAATATGGGCCGTCTTTCTATCTGGTTCGCTACGGGTTTGCCGATGAAGCGATCACCATCGGTCCCACCTGGCTTGTTGATCTTCGCACCCAGAAGGTAGTTCCCGTCAATGTTTTGGCCGGCGTGACCACCGATCCGGAGAAGGGAACAGAGTCCGATTATTATGATCAGAACCATCAGGTGATTTCGGCCATTTCCAACCACCGGTTTTCATCGCGGATCAATTTGAGTGGTGCGTTATTGCGCTATTTCCAGGGGGAAGGTTCAAAAGGAGAAGACGATCAGGTGTTGGGCTGGACGGTGGAACATGATCGAAATGAGTTATTTCAGGCCTATTTTCAGTGGAGGGAAGACGGGGAGAATGCATATGCCCATTTTGAGTTCGACTTCAATCAGCGGGCGTTGCGGCCGGTAAATCTGCAGGCCAATGAGATCATGAGGATCGGTGAGGATGCCGATCCGCTGGATCGCGTCAGTATTATGCCCGCCACCTACGATCCCAACGTGAGAAGGGCGGCCAATCGCTGGCAGGGGCCGGCCCGGAGACAATGCCGACAGGCCGCTCACCGGGAGTCCTGTCAGGCGCTGGCTACAGTGCTCGATGACGGCGAATTGATCGAAACGCTGGAGTGGATGCTTACCACTCATGGGGAAGCAGCACAGGAGTTTGAGGCCTGTCAAGAAGCCAGACATTGTGGTTGGCGACCTGCGGCCGGTGAGGAGGAGGGAGTATTTCGGGTCCGCTTTTTGTATAAACTCAGCGATGACGAAGATGTGGAACCCGAAGAACTCGCCTGGGACGTCCATTTGAAAGACGAGCGCATCGTACCGGTGGATTCGCTCAGCGAACTGGCCTATCGCGCGGTCCATCCCCGGGGTAGTTGAACCGGTCAGCATGGTTTTGAGAAATAGAGGCTCCCGATGGTATCCGAAAGCAAGAGGGCGGAATTAGAGAAGAAGGTGTTGGACGCACTTTTCTCTCCGGACCCGATCCAGAATCCGCAATTGGATACCAATCCCTTCGGGAACGTGAACGAGCAGGCGGTGCGATATTTTATTTATGCCGACGTGCTTGAAGAACTTCTCAAAGCAGCGCGCTATCGTCAGGAGAAGGCCACGGCGATCTTGATCGGGCAATTTGCTATGGATCAGGCAGGGCCGTTCATTGAAGTGACCGCATTTCGGGAGTTGAAATATCTCTACGGCGGAGATGCCGTGGAGCTGACCTTTCCGGGAGTGCGAGAAATTTTTGAGGAGATGCAAAGTCCGGAGAGCATTGCAAACCACCATGTGGTGGGAGTTTTTGTCGCTCAACCCGGCGACGAGGCCCGCCTCGATGCGGCCAGCGCTCGACTTCATCTGAGTCTGTTTAATTTGCCCTATCAGGTAGCATTGGTGATCGACGGAAGGGCCGATCGAGTCGGTCTTTACGCTCGGGCGCCGGGCAAGCCGTTTTTCAATGCAGCATTTTATCTCGTGGAAGGCCTCACCGAAGCAGCTGAAGCCTCGGTCAAGGATGTACAATCAC
>SKNI01000241.1 GCA_007120615.1 Myxococcales bacterium
CGCCCCATTGAGGAAGTCTTCTCCTTCTGGCGTCGTCTGGAAAACCTTCCTCGCTTCTTTCAGCATATCGAATCGATTCAAGAAACATCGCACAATCGCTCCCACTGGGTAGCAAAATTGCCTGCCGGCATCCAAATGGAGTGGCAGGCCGAGCTTATCGAGGACCGGGAAAACGAACTTTTGGTCTGGAAGTCCGTGGAGGGAACCGACATCTACAATGAGGGGTTTATCGCCTTTCATCCCGCTTTCGATGGAAAAGGAACCGAGGTTCACGCCCGAATCATCTACCGGCCCCCGGCCGGCGAAGTCGGCGCCCGGGTAGCGAGCTTTCTCAGTGCAATTCCCACCCAGGTCATCAAAGAAGATCTGCGAAACTTTAAGCAACTTCTGGAAGCCGGCGAGGTGCCCTCCATCGAAGGACAACCCTCGGGCCGCTCGGAGCAGAAGTCGGAGCAAGGCAACGGCAGGATCGACCGCCTGATGTAATGGCTGCAGCAAGTAGCTACCTCCCCCTTTACAGTCAGGAGACCTTTTTTATGAAAGCACTATGCTGGTTTGGCAAAAACGATATTCGTCTGCAACGCGTCCCCGATCCCAAAATCATCAATCCCCGTGACGCCATCATTAAGGTGAGCTTGACGGCGATTTGCGGCTCCGACCTCCACCTCTACGATGGTCATATTCCGACCATGGAACGGGGCGATATTCTGGGCCATGAGTTCATGGGAGAGGTCGTCGAGATAGGCCGAGAGGTGGAAAACCTCTCTGTCGGCGACCGGGTGGTGGTGCCCTTTCCCATCGCCTGTGGAAGTTGTCATTATTGTCATGATGACAGCTTCGCCCTATGCGATAACTCCAACCCCAACGCCTGGATGGCGGAGCGGTCCTTTGGCTATTCCCCGGCCGGCATCTTCGGCTACTCTCATCTCTACGGTGGATACGCCGGGGGGCAGGCTGAATATGTGCGGGTCCCCTTCGCCGACGTCGGCCCTATCAAAGTTCCGGAGTCCCTCTCCGATGAAGAGGTCCTCTTTCTCTCCGACGTCTTCCCCACGGGCTATCAGGCCGCCGACGTCGCCCAATTTGAACCGGGCTCTACCGTTGCCATCTGGGGGTGTGGGCCAGTGGGCCTGCTCGCCATCAAGAGCGCTTATATGCTGGGCGCCGAGCGAGTCATCGCCATCGACCACGTCCCCGAACGACTGGCCCTCGCTCGTCATCAGGGCGGCGCCGAGGTGCTCAATTTCACCGACGACCCCATCCTCGACGCCCTCAAAGAGATGACCGGCGGACGGGGTCCAGACGTCTGCATTGAAGCCGTCGGGATGGAGGCCCATGGAGAAGGAATGCTCGACTGGTATGATAAAGCCAAACAGACCTTTCGCGCCGAGACCGGCCGCCCCCATGCCCTACGTCAGGCGATCATGGCCTGCGGAAAAGGAGGCACCGTCGTCATCCCCGGGGTCTTCGGCGGCATTGTCGATAAAATCCCCCTGGGAGCGGCATTTAGCAAAGGTCTCACCTTCAAGATGGGGCAAACCCACGTTCAGAAATACCTCGCCCCCCTTCTCAAAAATATTGAATCCGGTGATATCGACCCCGCCTTCATCATCACCCACCGATTCGACCTGGAGGATGGACCGCAGGCCTACGACATGTTCAAGAATAAACTCGATAATTGCGTCAAAGTCGTTCTGACACCCTGACCTGCTGCGGGCGCCGCTGCCCCGGTGTGCAACGTATCACAAGGCATCGCGCAGGGTATGCACCCTGCGCGATTTCTCTTGCTTTTCCGAATGCCATCTAAATATTTCACTTTTCCTACATTCTATTGTACTTTCTGACTTCCTACTGAAGAAAAGGCAAGGTTATGGGAAAAAGTGATCGCTTCAACACGTCAACCTCACGAACGGCGGATGAAATTCTTAACTCCGCTACCGTTAGTCCCGTATTTCCGGTGACCGATATACAGGCCACCGCCACCCATTATGAAAAACTCGGGTTTTCCATCGAAGTTTTTCCCGGAGCGGGCTACGGATTTGTCCGGGCCGGCTCGGCGGAGATTCAGCTCAAACAGGTCCCCGATCTCGATCCCTCCACGAGCACCTCTGTGTGCTACCTCTATGTGGAGGACGCCGATGTCATCTTTGAAAAGTGGGAAAACGCCGATATCATCGGGCGGTTCATCCCCCCGTCTTCCGGCGATGGCATCCGCGAATTTGGCCACGTCGACCTCGATGGGAATCTGATTCGCGTGGCTTCTTCCCTGGCCTGATCTCTCCTGCCCACTCCCCCGGGACTTATTCGGAAGGCAATTTCAAGGCCTTCGATAATTTCGCGATATGTCGATGGCCTTCGAAGTCCACCACTTCAATGGCCCGAAGATCATCGGCGACCTCCCGCACCGAGATCTCTTGGGGCCGAGAAATCCGATGCTCCAGATCTTCGCTGACGATGGAAAATGCATCATCGCGAGGGTCATACGAAAACCCGATCACCGGGAGATGTCTCGCTTCCGGCTGGGCTCCCAACTCCGGGGCGTCGACCTCGACATCAATATTGGAAGTGGTTAACTGCCGGCTGACCCGATCAAAATAGGTCTGCCAATGATTCTTCTCGATTCTACGGGTGGGCATGGGGTCCTCTCTTGCACAGTTTCTCTGGTCAATGTCTGAGCAAAAAGTAGGCGCATTGTCTGAGCCACCAAAGAGTTGTCTCCTATAAGGCGCGGACAGGTGTTCAGAGAGCCTGAAGTCGTGATACCAAGGGTTAGGTCAACGGAACATCGCACTGGATTGAAAAAGTAGATGCCGTGGAGCAGAGAATGGGTCAATTGCCGGCAGTTCATATTTTATACGAAAACCCTGACTGGCTGCCGCCCCTGGTGGAGGCGCTGCAGGCGGAAGGGTTTGACCATCGAAAAATCCCGGTCCGAGAAGGGATCGTGGGAGAGAGGCCACAGCCGGGGATTTATCTCAATCGGATGAGTCCATCGTCCCACACCCGTGGACATCTCAACAGCGTGGCGTTGACTCGGGAGATCCTGGCGAGTCTGGAGGCGCAGGGCGCACGGGTGGTCAATGGGTCGCGGGCTTTTGAACTCGAGATGAGCAAGCTGCGCCAATATCTGGTGCTCAAAAAATATGGGATTCGTACCCCTCGCACGGTCCTCGCCGTAGGATCGGAGAAGTTGGTGGAGCTCGCTGGGACCTTCGAAGGTCCGTTTATCACCAAGCATAATCGAGGCGGCAAGGGCCTGGGCATTGTTCTATTTGAGAGTGCCGAGGAATTGCGCGATCACCTCGCGGAGGGGACCTTTGACTTCGGGCCCAACGGGCAGGTGGTGATCCAGGAATATATCGAGGCCAGCGAGCCCTTTATCACGCGCGTTGAAATTGTCGGTCAGCGCATGCTCTTTGCCATGCAGAGTTCCACGACTGAGGGGTTTGAATTATGCCCCTCCGATGTCTGTCAGATCGAACAGGCAACGCAGGCCATGAAAGACGCCAACAATTGTCCCATCGACGGGGGTGATAAATTCAGCCCCTCGCCACTTCCGGCCGAAGATCCATTGGTGGCGCGCTATCTGGCGATGTGCTCCGGAGAGGGCATTGAGATCGCCGGCATCGAGTTTGTGGAAGATAAAGAAGGCCTCCGCTATACTTACGATATCAATGGAACGACCAATTATAATCAGGTCCTGGGCCGACAAATCGGAATCCACGGCATGCAAGAGGTGGCGCGCTACCTTCGGGATGTGGTGACTCCTCAAATTCCGACATAATCTCGTTCAATCGCTTCGGGTAACTACCTGACCTGTAAAAAGGATCTTGTGATGAGCAAAAATAGAAGGAATATCGCACGCGGAATTCGAATGGTTTCGGGCGGTCGTCGCCGGAGCAGGAGACATGGTCGAAAGATGGGACCCATGGGCTGGGTTATCACGATTATTTTCATCGCTGTCGCCCTCTATTTTTCGGAAGCTGACGACGCCTCTAACGAAGCTGAACAACCGGCTGTACAACACCAAACGCAATTCGAATGAATTCGACTCGCCACACATCCGACGAGAAAAACATGTACCGACTCCTGATCGCTTCCTCTTTAATTTTTATCCTGGCTCTGGGGTCTGCCTGTGCGACGACGGGGTCCTCAGACACCCAGACTCGTCAGGCGCGGCTGAGCACCATCGTTCTTTCGGCCTCCATGGAGGAGGACGGGGAATCGGTAAATCTGGTCCTGACAAACGGCACGGAGCAGTTGATGGGCGCCAATATGTGCACCATCAATTTGGAGGTTCGGGAGGGAGAAGACTGGGCGCCGAAGCCCTTGGAGTTTGATAGAGAATGCGAAGACAACCACAAAAGTATCAGTCCAGGTTCCAGCCGAAAGGCCACCTATCGCTCCGAAAGCCTGGCCTCGATAGAGGACGAATATCGCTTCGTCATCAAGGTTGAATACCCCATGGGACTGGGGTTCGAAACGATCGCCTCGGCCTCTTCCACGCCAGACGAAGTAGAAGTCGCAACAGAGACCGATGCGCTCGAAGAAGCCGAAGAAACCGAAGAAACTGAAGACTCCGAAGAGACCGATACCGTCGAAGAGACCGATGCCGTCGAAGAAACCGAAGAAACTGAAGACTCCGAAGAGACCGATGCCGTCGAAGAGACCGAGTAATTACTCGCCAGCCCCTAAAAACTTAGCCTTCACCTGAGGCAGGGCGCCGCCCTGCCAACCCACAATCCCTGCCCTTCCCTCTGCATCTCTGCGACTCTCTGCGTCTCTGCGATTTCCCTTGCCCTTCTCTCCTCTCTCTTCCCTCTCCTCCCTCGATTACCAGCATTTGACCGCCCACCGCCAGAGCTGTAGAGTGCCGCCCTATTCATTGCCATAATTAAACACCTGATGCTACGAATATTGACTGGAGCATTTATGCGTCACGTACGTCCGATATTGATTCTATTCTTTCTTACTCTTGGCTTTTCTGGCTTTGCGGCCTGTGGCGGCGATGCACCGGACCCCGGAGCCGATGGCACGGAGCGGGAAGTCGTACCCACCTGTGAAGGTAAATGCGACGGCCCCAATGATATCTTTACCAGTCCTTATAAAGCGGATATGGACGCTTTAAACGCCATCTTCTCCGATGGCACCCCCATGGAGAATATCGAAGATGCCTTCGTGGTCGAGGTCGACCTTGGAGAAGCTCAATTCACCGCTCCCACTCACCTCTTCAGCGGTCCGGTCAATGTGATCCCCTACGCCGACGGTGATAACGTCACTGACGCCGCAGGCGAAGTGATGGAGCGAGGAGATGCGGTCATCGCCGAAGCTTTTGCACCCGGCGTCATCGGTTTGACCATCAAGCATCACCGCAGTTCCAACCGAACCATGAGCCCCCACGATATCGAGACCGATATCAAGGAGCAGGTAAAACTTCAGGATACTCATATCGGTATCGTCGTCGGCGCCGTGCGCGACGGGGAGATGGGAGCCATCACTCTCAACAATCCCCAGAGCTATGAAGGTGGACGCTTTGGAAGTCCGTCCTATCCCATGATCTTCGTCAAGCCCGCCTGGCCCGAATATCTTCCCAGCGGTCTGGAGTGGGGCTTCAACGACAACACCGTGTTGATGATGGCCGGCTTCAACGCCGTCTCTAACTTCCCCGGCGACTACAACGGCGGCGATCCCCTGGCAGCTCACACCGTAGAACGACTCGAAGAGCACACCGCCATGATGGTTCGCGCCATCACCGGCGACTCCGAAGCCCAAGATTTCTTCAGCGATCCCGCAAATCTCGTCTACTGCGCAGAGCTGGCTTTCCTCGGATTCTCGGCCGGACTGCACTTCCCCCTCAATGAGGCGACCATGGTTCCACTCGTCGGCGAAGAGGTCTGGGGTGATTTCGTAGCTGAGGTCGAGAAGCATCAGGCCGGAGACGAATCGGCATTCTCCACGATGAACTCCAATCCGATGATCTCCAATCTTCCCCTGACCTTTCCTCCCGACGATCTGCAGCCGGCTCACACCTACGCGCCCAACGCAGCGGAGTTGGCGGATAAGTTGGCATTTAAGCCGATGACCATGGCCGATATCGTGCAACAATTTTTGCGCACCCACGTGCCTCGCCAGCACCTCGGCGAAGCCATGGCTCCTGTACAGGGACAACTCCTCAACGCCATGAAGCCCGGGCTTCTGGAGTCCATGGCCATGGATGAGGTCCCCGCAGAAGATCCCCGCCGCGTCGCCATCGACCAACTATTCGGCGCGCTGGTGGACGTAGTCTCCACCCCTCACGCCGACTACGAGACCTTCCTGCAGAACCTCGCTCCTTTAATGGAGCAGGCTCGCCAGGTCACCGGTCCCCGCGACGATTCGGGAACGGGCTACTTCGTTCCCCCGAGCCTCTACCACGTTATCGCCCAGGAGAAGCATCCCGGCGGTCTCCTCGGCATGAAGTACGTCGGTCACGGAGTTCACGTCTCCGCCACCTACCTCGACACCTCCGAAGATGAGGAGTCCGAAGAAGACTCGTCCGTCCTTCCCGATGACAGCCCCTACGCGCATAGCTGCCAGTCTTCCTGTGGTGGCCAGGCCCCTGAGTCCAGTTGTTGGTGTGATGATCTCTGCACGCAATACGGCGACTGCTGCGACGACGTGCAAGAGCAGTGCACTTTTGAGTGAGCGTGACGTTTTGTTATTCTTGCTTCTCTTCCAGAAGCCTCTGCAACTCCACCGACTGCAGATGCTGGCCGAGCGCCCCCATTACCATGGAGTGGATCTTCGCCTGGGTCACCCGATAGATAAACCAGGGAAGCCGGGGCCGAAAGTCATGGATCGCTGCCAGCACTTTCTTCCCACCCAGAACCTCTCGAAACTCAAGCCGCCCCTCGTCCTGACGGGCGGCGAGCATCCCGCCTCGGATCCAGAAGAGCTGCAGATCTTCCTGGCGTATATCTTCGTCCAACTCCAATATCAGCATCGGCCACGGAAGGGGCCTGAGATAAAACCGAAGGCTATCGTCATCGCGCCTCTCCACCTTGATGAAGGGACCCATAAACCGCGGCAACCAGCGGGCGTATTCTGCGGCCACCCACCGGGCACTGCGTCCTCCTGGAAGCGGCAGCCGCTGAACGGAGCGGACCTCCTTTGCTGCATCGGTGGTGACCATAGAAGTGCTCTTCTCCTGCCGCTTTCGCTCCGAGTGCCCCTTCGATCGACAAGCCTCAATGGCTTCTTCCAGGGCCTGGCGAATCCACTTCGGCTCATGGCCTGCGGCCTGTTGAAATTTGAGGTCTTCCGGTAAGAGATCATGGCGGAGACTCTCCACCAGAGGACGCACCACCGAACGGGGCTGGCCGCTGAAAAAGCCTACCCAGGCCGTCGACAGCCGCGGCGCGGTCGCCGGAAGGGAGATCATCGGGCTCTTTCTTCCCAGAATCTGCCCTGCCATCTCCAACAGGTCCCGAAATGTCATCACCTCGGAGCCACCGATATCATAGGAATCGCCGGCATATTCCGGATTCGCAATCCCAAACTCCATCAACTCCACCACGTCCGAGAGCGCGATGGGAGCGACCAGAGAATCCACCCACCGAGGCAGCCCCATCCAGGGCAGACGCCTGGCCAGATTTACGATCATCTCCGTAGAGCTTCCCCCGGCACCGATGACCATCCCCGCTCGTAACGTGGTGACCGGTGTCTCATAGGCCTGAAGCTCATTTTCTACCTCCAGTCGGGAGGTTAGAAATTCGGACAACTTCCCGGCCTTCGGTATGATCCCCGTAAAGTGAATGATTTGTTTGAATTCATAGCGCCGAGCGGCGCGGGCAAAATTATCGGCGCAGATGAGGTCCATATCCCGAAAGTTGCCCTGGGTCAGTCGGGCCGAAGGGATCATGGAATGAACCAGGTAGATCCCCCGATCCGCCCCTTCCATGGCCGCCATTACCTGCTCTTTGGAGAATAAATCGCATTGACGCCACCGGTAGGTCTCGGTCCCATAGCGCTTCGCGGCCAGTGCTGGATTGCGCGTCAGCCCGACCAGGTTGTAGTCAGCAGCGAGGCGCTTTCCGATACCCTGACCGATAAAGCCGGTCGCTCCGGCCACCACAATTTGCTCTTTCTTTTGCTTTATCATCTACGAGATCGTCTCCAGAATCAGCGCTCTCACCGCCTCAAACGTCTTCTCTCGCTTCTCGGAGCCATTCAAAAACCCGCAGAGATTCATCAGGTCCAAAAGTTTTACGATTCGTCGCCACCCGTCGGGAAGATGACCTCCTCCCGCCTTAAATCCACGAGCGAAACCATCGGAAAACCCTGGCCACCGATCGGCGTTCCGCAGCAACGTCGCAGCGTCGAATAACGGGGTTCCGGCGCAGGCAAACTCCCAGTCTAATACCGCCCGTACTTCCCAATCATCGCCTACGGGCCCCACCAAAAGGTTGGAGGACTTATAATCCCCGTGGACCAGCCCCTGCGCTCCTTCCACAGCCTCCAATCGATGAACGTTCTCATCGATAAAGGTGCGAAGTCTACTCACCGTAGAAGCCCCCAGCCGTTGACCGGCCCGGCCGTCGGTGAGGGACCACTCCAGAAAATCCACGAATGAAGCCCGAGTCGATGCAAACTTACGCCGGTAATTCAACTCCTCGTCGAGCAATCCGTGATGAGAGAATCGGCGACTTTCGTGAATATTCATCAAGGTCTGGCCCAGGACAAAACCTACCTTCTCGATCGCCTCTGCATCTCGCTGAAATACCTCAAAAGGCTTTCGTCCCTGGACCCATTCGAAGACCCCCACAGGACGCCCGGCGAGTTTTTCGGCCACGGCGCCCGAGAACCTTCCTGGTTCTACGACAGCGGCCAGCATTTTCGGCACGGGTACCCTGCAGGCTACCTCCTCGGTGATCACCTGGTCTCTACGACAGGCCCATCGATCGCGTTCGTAGACCCGAATCACCACTCGCTCTCCGTCGGAGAATTCCACGGCGATATTCGTATTGCACTTTCCGCCCGTGACCACCTCATGGGAGCGAATCTCATCGCGATCGAGAGTCAACCTCAGGATCTCTCTCAACTCCTTCCGCGAAAAGTCCCCATATGGCTCAAGGCGCTCCCACTCCTCTTCCGGCCCCAAGAAAGCGTCATTTTCTTTCAAATTCTTCATCGCCGCAGATAGTGACGCTCCCGCCGTAGCGTGTCAATCGAGGAGGGTTATGCTACCGTTCTCCGCAGGAATTCAACGATCAATTCCGCTGAATATTGATGACCCTTTTGCTTCCACTGAAACTAATGAATAAGAGCCGATCACTATCTTCATTTGCACTGATTCTCCTTCTTTTCGTCGGGTTTTTCGCGTGCACCAGCACCCTCACCGAGCGAGATACACAGGACAATCAGCAAAATCAGGCCGTCGCCGATGTGGAGGTCGAAGGGGACATCGAGGAAGATTCCGACGTTGACGCGACCGACGCCGAGTTCGTCTCCGATGCAGACGCCGACCAGACGGATGGGTCCGACGCTGACCAGACGGATGGGTCCGACGCCGACGCCGCAGCGCCTTTCGCCTGGTCCTACGAGCCGGGCCAGACCTATACCAGCGAGTCGGGATATGTGGAGTTTATCGCCGGTGATACCCCCATCATCATCACCGCTCCCCACGGGGGATACGACGAGCCCGACGAGATCGAAGACCGCACGGGCACCACGGTTCGAGACGCCTACACCCTGGAGCTGAGCCGGGAGTTGGCCGCTGCATTCTACGAAGCCACCGGCCGTCATCCCCACGTGGTGAGCCTGTTGATGGCCCGTACGAAATTGGACGCCAACCGCGAGATCGAGGAAGCCGCCCAGGGCGACCCCCTGGCGGAGCAGGTCTGGCACGAATTTCACGCGTTTACCGAAGAGGCCAAGGAATTCGCCGTGGCCACTCACGGCCAGGGCTTTTATATCGATCTCCACGGACACGGCCATCTCTTGCAGGTCATCGAGCTTGGCTATCTCTTAAGCAGCAGCACTCTTCGACAAGATGACTCCACCCTCGATGACCCCGAATATGCCGACGCCAGCAGCATCCGAGCACTCTACTACGACCGGGCAGACGAGTTGACCTTCTCCCAGCTTTTGCGCGGCGCCACCAGTTTTGGAGCCCTCCTCCACGACCGCGGGTTTCCCAGCGTCCCCAGCCCCGAGCGAGAATCTCTAGCCTACGGATATCCCTATTTCTCCGGCGGACCCAATACCCGCCTTCACGGCTCTCGTGACGGGGGAACCATCAGCGGGGTTCAGGTCGAAGCCAATCAATCCATCCGCTTCGAAGAGGACGCCCGCCTCGAGTTCGCCGAGGGATTCGCCGAAGCTATCGCCGAGTTTGTAGAGATCCACTACGGTTTTGAGTTTTGAGCCAATGCCCCCCCGCCCACAATCTCGTCGACCTCCGAGATAAATCCGCCGAGAATCTCGGGCCATCGAAACTCCTTTGCCCGCCTTCCGGCACCGATAGCCAATTGCTTTCGATACGCCGCATCTTCGAGAACCAGCGCCGCCGCCTGAGCCAGGGCCTCCGGATCGTCGGGCTCTACTAACACTCCACTCTCCTCCGGCTCCACAAGGGTCCGGGTTCCCGGGGCATACGCTCCCACCACAGGGAGGTGGGAGGCCATCGCTTCCAGGGTGACGTTTCCGAAGGTATCGGTGGTGGAGGGATATAAAAACAGGTCCGCGTTGGCGTAGGCCCGGGCCAGATCGTCGCCGGTGAGATATCCCGTAAAGGTGGCCTCCGGCAATTGACGCTCCATCCACCGCTTCTGATCGCCGTCACCCACCACCATCACCCGATGAGGCGGCCCTATCTCCTGGAGTCGTCCCAGCCCCGCCACCAGCGTTCTAAGCCCCTTCTCCCAGACCAGGCGGGCGCAAAATAACACCACCAACTCATCCTGACCGATGCCATAGCGCAACCGCCACCGGGGCCCTCGCTGGCCCTGATGAAACCGGTCGTGATCTACCCCCCTGGCCAACACCCCATAATGCGCCAGAATCTCTCGATTCACCAGATCCTGACCCAGGGAATCGGTGGGCGTTGAGGTGGTGGTGGTGGCCCCTGATGGAGTGAATCAGGAGCTCGACGGGGCCAGCAATCTGATCCCGATTCCATCTCTGGCGCTGCCGATTCAAGAGGGCTATCGC
>SKNI01000182.1 GCA_007120615.1 Myxococcales bacterium
CCCGCCGTCGGTCGAGCGACCCTCGTTCTCGGGTTTTTCCTCTTCATCCCTGGGGGCTGGTTGGTCGGAGGTCGGTTTTCCTGGCGAAGGTAGCTGAAAGAAGCGGCAATTCGGTTGGCGGGTCAGATTCCCCCGCGCGACCAATCCCGAGGGATCATCGGCCAGAGCGAGGAAACAATGATCGCCGTGATTATCAGCGGTGGTGTTGAAGAGAGCGCCCAACGTCAGCGCAGACAACTTGAGTACATCCGTAGAAAAGACGGTTCGTCGAAATCGGTTATCTTTTACACGCGTCGTACTCCCGGTCACCACAGCGTTGGAGAAGATCTCAGCGGATCGATTGTAGCTGCAATGATTATCGACAAATGAGATATCTCCAAAGGACTGAACGAAGGTCGTCGCCAGCGCTCTGGCAGGCTCCTGATTAGACGCAGCCGGGGCAAAGGAGACGCGATTTCCGTGAAATGAGACCGACACTTCTTGCCGGGAAATATCCATCGCCGTAAACCTGGAGTGGGTCCTCTCCAGGGCGTCGGAGAGCGAGCGCTGAAGAATATAATGTGCAGCCTCACCGCGATTGAGAAGGCTGACCACTGCCCCGGCGCCTCGGTCATGGAGAAGTTGTGCTTGCTCCTCGCTCAACTGACCGGCGTTGGCGAGTTCGAAGTCGCGAAATAGTCCGACCGGCATCAGGTCGAACGCCCTGCCTGCCAGAGGTGGGTTAAACCAGGCTTCATTGACCAATTCGGGAGGCTCGATCAGGCGATTTCCTCGGGAGATCAGTGAATTATGGGTGATAGAGATATGACCGTCGAAACTAGCCCGAAGCGCATATCCCTGATGAACGTCGACGTCATTATGATTTACCAGGAAGCTGGGACGCTGAATCAGGGGACTCGGAAACGGCTCTTCATAGGTTTCAGGCTTCGCGCCGTGCGGCACTTGCGGGGGAAACTCATCGCTGACGACCTCTACGTAGATCCCGCCCTGGGGACAGAAATCAGCGGTAATGTCACGCGCAAGTTCATCAATGATTATATTTCGCTCGATATCGATCTGGCGTCCGAAGAGAATAAAAATCCCACAATGCGGCCCGTGACCGACCGGAGAATTATCGCGAATCTGATTGTCCGTGATCCGAAGTTCATTGGCTCCCGAAAGGACAATTCCACCGGTTGTAGCGTACCGTGCATGCACCTCGTCGACTGGAAAGATCCCGAATTGCGCATTTTCCACCAACTCGTTGTTTCGTATTTCTACGTCATCGATAAAAACCATAAGCGGTGCAAGAATGGGATGATAGAAGAGCGCGGATTCGATTCCCGATCCCCCCATCTTACGAATCTGGTTTTCCCGGATCTCGACGTTCTCTATCGCACCATCAGCGATCGAGATGACCCCGCCGTTGTGATCGCGAGAGCGGGGAAAGGTCCATCGAAAGTAGATATCCGGCTCGCGGAGTAGGATTCGTTCCGCCCACCAAGAGCGTCGTTGATAGTAGCGAGCACTACCGTCTAATGAAGTCCATTTATCCTCTTCGCCGGGCTCCAGATAATCCGCCATAACTTGGCCGATCTGCTTCAGGCTTTGATGCGGGTTGTTGGAATCGTACTCGCGGAGTAATTCGATGAGAACTTCGCGGCTGAATAACTCACCATCTCGGCCGGTTACGGGAGTATAACTTCCCAACAAAACCCCGCTGCCACATCCTCCTTCGATCCGATTGGATGCGATACGAACCTGGGTCGATCCACCGCAGATCTGGAGTCCACCATAGGTGAATTGCCGCTCTTCGAGGTCAGGAAATCCCTGGATGGAGGATTTCTCAACGGCGAGCTTCTCGCCATGCAAGACCACCGCCGGCCCTGCTGCCTCGGGAGTTCTCGATGAGCCATGAGCCTGGATATCGCATTGACTGATCTCGATATCGAAGCCCTGGTCGACAAAGAACGCGGCGTGGTGACCTACGGTCAGTATGAGTTTGTTTAGAAGAAGGGACTCCACGCTTCGACCATTCTCGTCGCTGACTGCGAGCAATGCAGGTCCGCCCATCGATTCGATGCTCAGATTTTCGATGGTGATCTGGGAGCAAAAGTTTTTGATCGTGATCAGCGCTTCGTCTCGTTCATTGATCCACTGGGTTCGATCTCCGCATCCTGTGATGTGAATATCTCGGCGCCCGTCGAGGACGACTTTTTCGTCGTAGAAGCCGGGGAGAATATGAATCTTTCCCCCTTCTTGCTCCAATCTATCCACGGCGGTGGCGATGGAGTCGAAGTCCCCGTGGCTGTGAATTCCGTCGCCGACGGTAAACGTGGTGCACGTGCGTCGATAGATATTGGGGAGGATCGGAAAGAGCGAGCGGCAATCCCGAACCACCGGCTCCGACTCGTCTTCGGGCCACTCGATGGTCGCCAGCGGTGCGAAGAAGCGTCGCGGTCCCACAGGCGCGACCCACACCGATTCGTCTTCCTCATCCTGATTCATCGACCAGGGAAAGACCAGATCTCGGGTATGAGGACGGACCGAGAAGAACCAGAAGTCTCCACTGCGAAGGTCGCTATCCTCAACGGTGGAAAACTCCACGGTCAGCCCGGTTCCGCCCAGGGGAATCGGTCCATCGGAGATCGCAAGAACTCCCTTCGTTCCATCGCGAGCGTCCCGCTTCCAGATACGAACGAAGAAATCGAAGCTCTCTTCATCACTCTCGGTAAGTCGGTCCTGGAAAGTGTTGAGCACTCCGGAGTCCACCGAGAAAGTACCCGCGTCGGGGTCCCAACTCTTTGTGGCCTGGGTAAAATCCCCGCTGAGTTCGGCCAGTCGCTCTCCGTTGTCTAAGACGGCTGCCGGAGCGAGGAGCTCGATGGTTTCTTCGGCCAGAGGCCAGTGCATCTGATCGCGAAGTGGGGTCAACAATTCGATCTCCCCGTTGGAGCCGGCTTTCGCACGGTAGAGTGGGCCACCGTTATCAAAACCCCAG
>SKNI01000623.1 GCA_007120615.1 Myxococcales bacterium
GGAGGCTGAGGGACTTCGCGTGATTCTCGAGGCATTCAACTCAAGAAAAGATTATCAGCGAAAGAAATGCGTCCTTCCTTAATAAGTGGAGTTGCTTGTACACCGTTAGCTTGATGGTGTGAATCAAAAGCCGCGGCTCTCTCTAGGAGTCGCGGCTTTTGTGGTTTTTTGCCGAATACTGTGAATTGTTTATATTTTAAAGAGATGCATTGTTGAGCGTCACTGGAAATGGAATTTCACAATCATTCGGGGGGATTCGGTGGTGCTACCGCAGGCGATGATGCCTGGCAGGAGCCTTCGCGAATCAGCTCCGTCAACCAAGAGGCAGCGTGATGAAACGCATCCTGATGTTGACGGCTGTATGGGCTGGTATTTTCAGTATGGCCTGCGGATCACAAAACCAAGACAATCCAGAGCCTGTGGAAACTAAGGGGGGGCAACTGCGCGTGATGGTGGATGCCGACGGGGCCGTAGACGTTCGGGCGGCGACGTTGGATATCTACCACTGTGAGGGAGGGGAGCTGGCATTTACCAAGACCGGTCCCCTGGAGATGTGGACTCGCCATGGTCTTGTCCCCTCCTATGTCAGTGGGGGAGATCATCTCTTTTTGGAGCACGACCTCAATGCTCCCAGCGGGTGTTATGACGTAGAGGTGACCCTCCTCAACGAAGATGAGGAGCCGTCGGCCTATTGTTCGGTGGCCCTGGGTAAGGGCATCACTATCTTGCCCGATGAGACGGCGGAGGTGCTCTTATATAGCCTGTGTAAAAGTGAGAGCGATCAGCATTCTTCGCCGGAAGGGCCGGTGGTGGAGATGGTCCGCTTTTATCCGACGGCTCATCTGAGCTGTGATGAGAGCGTAAAGGTCTGCGCTACGGTCAAGAATAACGGATATGACGTGGAGTTGGAGTGGGCCCACCGTTCTGGGAAACCCCTGATCGAGGCGCCTGAAGTCCATCCGATGAGCGTGGACGGTGATCGCAGCGTTCAATGCGCCACCTGGAGTCCCTACTATCAGGGAGAGACCATCGGGGAGGTGACCGCTCGGCCGGCGTCTCAGCCTATCGGAAAGGACAAAGCTCATAGCGTTCTCTTTAGCCTCTATATGGAGTGCCCCGACCGCAAGATCGTAGACGACCCTCAACCTCCGGAGAGAGATCATAAGACGAAAAAATATCCCGGTGATCCAAAATATCCCAAAGATCCCAAGCCACCAAAAGATGAGGGTGAACTCGAGGTGATCGCAGCCCTGAACCATCCGCCTCACCTCATCGATTTTGAACACCACCCCAATAAATTTGTGGGCTGTCCGGCGCAGGTGACCCTCTGTGCAACCGCGATCGATCCCGACGGAGACCCGATGGAGTTTTATTGGGAGAAGATCTCCGGACTTTCGTTGAAGAGCGGTCCGGTCGTGGTGTCTGAGACCGAAACCGATGGCGCCGTGACCCAATGTGTGGAGATCGTCTTTCAGAAGGTCCCGACCGACTATCAATTTAAGGTCACCGTCTTCGATCTCTTCTTTGAAAACGGAGAGGAAATTAGGGCCGAGGACTGGTTTTTGGAGAACGGATACGGGGTGGTGAGATCTCGAGCGGAGTTGACCGTTCCGGTTTATGTGATGTGCGATAAGGAGGAGAAGAAAGGAGGGTACTGACCGCTGACACAACCCCAGAGTCCATGAGAAGCCGCGCCTTGAACAGGGCGCGGCTTTTGTGGTTCGGGCCCTCTGCATCGACGGTTATTTTGAGGAAAGATTTTGTGAATAGTGTGAATTGTTTAAATTCGACCAACAACGATGAAGGATCCCCGGAGTGCCGGGAATTCATACAGCATCGGCGCGGATTCGATCCGAACCTCGGTAGAAAAATCTAGCCAGGGGTGAGCGAAGTCCGTGTAGAAGTAATTGGTCCGTACCTCCCAGTGAGGGGGGAAGAAGTAGGCCATGTAGTCTGGAACGCGAGAAATTTATCTCGTGAAAGACGTGAGGTTGAAGTAGCTGCCGCGAAGTATCCAGTCTTAGGGGGAACTGGTAGCGGTGGGGACGTCGCGTCGTAATTCTTTGGAGGTCGAAGATGAAGAGGAATCTCGGATGGGCCCTGATATGTGCCGGCGCAGTAGTTTTTGCGGGGTGCGGTATGGGGACGAGTGAACCAACGACTCCGCAGCCCGGAGAGCCGGGTACGGAGACAGGCATTTCATTGACTTTCGAACTGGGGGCGGTGGAGGATGTGGAGGGAATGCGCTTTCATATCGACACCTGCGATGGGGAGGAGGTCACAACCGAAGATGTAGCGATTTCGGAGCTGGACTTAGGCGCCATCGAAGAACTGGGAATCGAAGATGACGGAGCGGTTCAATTTGCCGACTATTTCGCGGTGGTTGAAGCGGGCTGTTATAACGTCGAGATTCAGCCTCTCGACGGCGACGGAGAGCCGGTGGAGTTCTGTTCTGCGGCGATGGCAGAAGGCGTTGAGGTGGAAGCGGGACGAACCACCGAGATCATCATGGTCAGCCAGTGCGGAGGCGATGATTTTGGAGGCCTCGATGTTCTGGGAGTGCTCAATTTTGAGCCGACCATCACGATGTTGACCTTCGATCCCTCAAAGATTGTGGGATGCGGGGAGGTAGAGGTATGCGTATCGGCTGTCGACAGTGACGGTGATGGCATCGAATTCGAATGGGACCAACTCGCCGGCCCAACCCCGGCAGTAGGACCGGAGGTGACCACGTCTACCGTGGACAACGGAGTATCGACGGAATGTGTAGAGATGACCCCGGGCTATACCGGAGCCTATACCTTTGAAGTGGTGGCGTACGATCTGATGGAAGACGCCGACGGTACGCTGGTTCGAGTTGAGGACCTGGTCTCGGAGAGCCATGAAGGGTTTGAGTCTCGTTCTTCATTGAAGTTCCCTCTTTATGTGTCCTGTGAGGAGCCTGAGGACGTGCTCGAGGAGATCGAGGACGAAAA
>SKNI01000465.1 GCA_007120615.1 Myxococcales bacterium
CCATTGCAGACCGCTTCCGTAAGGGATTCCAAGGCTCAACCCACCGGCAAATTTCCCGTACCGCCCGAACCCGTGGAGACTCGGCGGAAACGCTCCGTTGACCTCCGCCCGGGTCTGGGTGTTGGTCTCGGGATCTTCGTGAAATACCTGGGGAAAGAGAAATGACCCTCCCACTCCGATGCCCCACTCATCCTGAATGGCAAAGCCCGCCGGATTATAATAGCCGGCCTCCGGCATATTGGGCCGCCCCGTCACGGCGCCGCTCAATCCCGCCGAGGTGCTCCCCTGAAATCCCTGGGAGAAGCCTCCTGCCACGGCCGGCACCGCCCAGAAGGACAGAACCACCATCAGAAGGCATACGACCGGTACATTTCTCGCAGTATCGTTCACAGGTGTTCTTTCCTTCATCTCATCGAGCATCAAAAAACTCGATCATATCCTCTCTGGCCGTTCGAGAACTCGACGCCAGAGGGTTGGGATCAAATAAAAATGCGTGGTCCGTCAAAAGTGGACTGTAGGCCGTTAATGGTAGACCCATTCTCTGAGAAAGCACCTCGGTTCCGATATTAGGGACCACCAGATCTCCTTCGGCCATCTGAATGAGCACCCGTGCCTGGCGGTCATCGAGGATGTCTCCGGTCTGCGGGTCTTCGTAGGCCCAGGGCTCCTGGATGGCGTGTTGTACCAGATTCAGGGGGTCGACGGGATCGAGGATCCACCGAACGACATTGAGAAATTGGAAATAATCATCGGTCCCCCGCTCCAGCTCTCGGTCATGGAGGGCGTGCTCAAAGCTGGAGTGAAAGGCTGTGGAATGCTCGATGAGTCGCGTCAGGTCGGCGGCCGGAACGTTGAGGACAAAGTCGTTGATCTCAGGCTCCACGGCGGTCAACCCGGAGCCCAGGATTCCACCCAGGCTCATTCCCAGATAGAGGATCTCTACGTCCTTTCCGTCGCCCAGCCACAGACCGGTGTGATCTATCACTGCCTGACCGAGTTCGGGCCCTCGAAGCACCCGAACGGCCTGGTTTAAGTCCAGCATCGCCTGAGCAAAATGATCTCGGGTGGCCACGATATTCTCGATATCGATAAAGACTTCCCCGCTGTTGATCGGATAATTGAGCAGCTCATCGTATTGGGTCCCCTCCAATAATGGCGACAGAAAGGGAACGCTGACGTGCACCATCTCCGCCTCGGAGCCGTCGTCGAAGCGGCACTGACCGACCTCATCGCAAGTCGCGCCCTCTTCACAACCGGAGTCTCGAAGGCACACCGAGCGATCCCCGTGATAGGGCAGGTCGATGGCCAACGCCGCGTAGCCCGCCGACGCCAGGGGACTGGCGATCAGATAAAGAAGCTCGCGACTCGTCATCAATCCATGACCGAAGAGCACCACGGGGATGGGCTCCACCACCGACATATCTTTGGGAAGGGTGAGCACGAATTTTACGGGTCGCTCTTCGGCCTCGCCATCTTCTCGAAATGCCCGGGTAGCCGGGTCCAGATAGTCCTGAATCATCAACTCGCCGCGGATCACCGACTCCACGTCGTAGAGCAACAAGCCCGCCGCCCCGGAAGGCATGGTGGTCTCCAGATTGATGACCTCCGTCGACACCTCTTGATGGTAGAGTTCGGCGCGAAGATCCAGCGCCTGCTTCATAGAGGTCGAGGTTCGAAAGGACACCGCCGCCGAGACCTTCTGACGGTCCAGGTTCTCCGTCAGCTCCAGATGCCGCAAGACCTCGTCGACCCGTTGTCTCACGGGCTCAATTCGCGCGGCCTCCTCGGCTGTGATCATCGAGAGCTGTGACTTTCCATCCTCCAGAAGAGGCGCCGATGACCGAACCATCGCTCCCAGCGGTTGGGCTCGGTGAGGCCGGCCGTTGCGACTCAAAATCTCGTCGGTGATCACATAGGCGTACTCCGTATCGGGGTCGAGGGCGAGCTCCGGGCGCAACCAGATGGATTCGCCGTTGTCGAAGCGACCGCGTTCTAGATCTTGGACCTCACTCCACTCCCCGGTGGAGCTTCTTCGAAAGAGCCGAAAGACCTCCGGCGACGGCACACCTTCGGCAAAATCGTGGGTGCTACTGGCGATGGTTGCCCCGGAGATCGAAAATCCGTCGTAGGTCGAGAGCGCCTGGCGAAGCTCCAACTCCTCGCCCTCCATGCTGTCGTCGATCGGCAAATCCACCCGACCCTCTTCCCAATCGTAGAGCAGGCCATTGGGCATGGGAACTTCCCCGGCCGCCGCATCAAAACGAATCGCCGGAGTGGAAGTGGTCGTAAATTGGGTCATCGTCGCCAGGTCGTCTCGCTCTACGCCGTAGCGAACCAGAGCGTCGATGCCGGCGTTGAACTCTTCCTGCAACTCCGCCAGCGCTTCGGCCGCTTCTTCTCGCTCCGCAAGAGTGTCGCCGGGCATAGCGTCTACGTGATCCCGCAGCGAATTGGGCGACTTCAACAGATAAAACGGAGCATCGGAGACCACCATCTGACCGCCCGTCCCCCGCACACCCAGCTCATAACCGATAAGCCCCACCACGTAGATCGCACCGGGCTCCAACGCCTCCCGAGGCTCCACCATGATCGCTCCCTGCTCGGCATCATAATGGGAGCGAACCTGAATCCGCCGATCGCCGGGGGCCTTCACCATCACCACCGAACCGGCCAGGCTACCCGAGCTTATCGGCCCCGACACCGGCAGCCGAATCGGCGTCGATAACGGATACCCGTCCAGCGTATTCAGATAGGTCGTAAACTCCCGCTGGGCCGCCGTCGCATCCTCGTCGATGGGGATGTCCAATCGACCCGCCTCTTTATCCCGAACCATATCCGTGGGCGACGGCAAGATGCCCGCTCCCGGATCCCACAACGCCCAGATCACATCGGGCGGATCGGAGCCCACCCGCTCGTCCTGACACCCCGGGGCTGCCAGCCCAACCACTCCCAGAAGAGCGACCATCACAGACAA
>SKNI01000292.1 GCA_007120615.1 Myxococcales bacterium
ATTGCACAATGGGCTTCTCCACGATGGCTTTGCTCTCATCGCGGGAATCATCGGAGACGGACCTCCATTTCTCAATTAAGTTGTAGAGATCTTTTGCGGTCAGGGGCTTGGCCAGATAGTCATCCATCCCGGCGTGCAACATTCTCTCCCGATCCCCCTTCATAGCGTGGGCGGTCAGAGCGATGATCGGCACATTTCGGTCCAGTTTGGCCTCAAACTCGCGCAGAGCGCGCGTGGCCTCAAAGCCGTCCATTCGAGGCATCTGAATATCCATCAATACCAGGTCGAATTCGTGGGGCGAGTCCTTATAATATTGCACTCCCTCCACGCCGTCGGAAGCCACCACAACCCTGTGCCCCCGGCGCTCTAACAGCCCCACGGTGACCTTCTGGTTGACCATACTATCCTCCACCAGAAGTACGTTCGCTCCCGGCTCCAGCTGCTCGTCCTGGCCTGCCGATAAATCTTTAGGCTCCGCGATCCCCACGGCTTCCATAATGGAGTTAAATAGATCGGAAGCCTTGATAGGCTTTGGAAGCCTGGCCACCGCTCCGGGAAATTGTTCGGCATATTCACCGGGCTTGCCCGCAGAAGACAAAAGCAAGATTGGACCTTCTCGCACTTCCTCAATATCCATCAACTCCTGCCAGAGGAGGCGACCGGAGGCAAAGGTCATCGCCCCGTCGACCACAAAGAGCTCAAAGGCATCGGCCCCGGACTCCTGCAATTGCTCACAGAACTTCTCCGAACTCTCCACGATCACCGGCTTCATCTTCCAGGCGGTTAACAGGTGCTTAAACAGACTCCGATTGACTGAATTGCTCTCCGCCACCAAAACCCGCATCCCTCGCAACTGGCTGCCGGATCGCTTCTCGTCGACTCGCTGCGCCTTGCCCCGCCCAAACACCGCCGTAAAGTGAAAGCTGCTCCCTTCACCCTCCTGACTCTCCAACCAGATCTCTCCTCCCATCAATTCTACCAGCTGCGACGAGATCGCCAGCCCCAGGCCCGTCCCTTCGTGGAGTCGAAGATTGGAGAGCTCGGCCTGTTGAAACCCCTCAAAGATACGTCGCTGGTCTTCGGGACGAATCCCGATTCCCGTATCGGCGACCTGAAAGTGGACTCCCACCTCCGTTTCCTCCTCCCTGCCAATCTGCGCGACTACACTTACCTGTCCTTCATCAGTAAATTTGATGGCATTTCCCACCAGATTCAACAGCACCTGACGCAGCCGGTCTGGATCTCCGAATACCGTATAGGGGATCTCCCGGGGCACTTCGTAGACCAACTCCAACCCCTTTTTATGGGCCCGGCGACTCAAGATCTGGAGGGTTTCTCCCATCACATCTACCAGGGAGAATTCTCGGCGATCCAACTCCAGCTGACCGGCCTCGATCTTAGAGAAGTCCAGAATGTCGTTGAGCAAGGAGAGCAGACCGCGCGCCGAGCGCCCCAGCAACTTTAGGTACTCCCACTGATGCTCATCGAGATCGGACTCCGCCAGAAGTTCCGCCATTCCGATGATCCCGTTCATCGGGGTGCGAATCTCGTGACTCATATTTGCCAGAAAGGTGCTCTTGGCCCGATTGGCCTCCACCGCCTCCTGTCTGGCCCGCGCCATCTCGATTGCGATCCTTCGCATCTGCTCTCGATGCTCTCTGAGCGAGGCCGTTCGCTGTTCGACCATCTCCTCGACTCGCTCGGTGCGGCCGAACATCAACTGCATAAAGAGCACTCCCATCAGGGTCACCAACAGACCGGCGACCAGAAATACCCGGGGGGTCATACTTCGATGAGCCGCAATATACTCACCGGTTGCCCGGGCTTCGATCCGCCACTTCACCCCGGGAAGACTCATCGAATGATCCAGGGGCTCCAATTGCGGAGCATGAGAATCCTGCGACGCTGCTCTGCTTTCTTCGTTGGAAACTCTATCTACCTCCCTGCCGTCGGCGAACCATCGGTAGAGCAACTCCGGTTCCCCGGGGACTTCGTCGTCGTAGAGAGCAAACTCAATTGCCGCCGAGGTCTGACGCCGCGTCGCCGCTTCCAGCAAGTCCGAGATCCGAAAGACGGTCACCGTAAATCCCAGGAGCTGCTGGGTATCCTGACTTTCCTGGGGCAGGGGCCGATAGACCGGCCCAAACGCTGCATAAAGCGTGCGCTGCTCCTCAATCCCCAGGGGTCCCTCCAGAATAATTCCCCGAGTCTCCCGGGCTCGTTGCATCGCATCTTCGGCACGAGGCACCGAGGACAGATCCAGTCCCAGCGGGAGAATTCCCGCCGTGAGCTGGGCCAGCGAGATATCCAGCGGCGCCGACGCCAATAAGTAGATCGGATAATGTCGCTCCTCCCGGGGCGCCGGTCCAATCTCCAGTTCGGGGTCCAGGGCCAGAATTCCATAGCTCCGGCCCAACTCCTGCTGTGCTTGATGCTCAAAATCAGCCCGCTCCTCGTCGCTCACCCGAGGTGCCCAGATCATCGACGCCACCGTCGTCTCTTCCTGAAAATACTGGTTTGTGAATTCTTCAAATTGCTCCCGGTTCACTTCCGACTGCCCCTCCAAGAAGCTGTTGAGCGCCGTCACCGCCCGGACTGTGGCGTTAAACTCCTCTTCCACACCGTCGGCGAATTGTTGAGCCTCCAGAAGAAATTGGGTCTCCCCGTGCTGCACTTCTCGAAACTCCAGCCACTGCCATCCCGCCACACTGGCAATCGTTCCGAGCACCAGGATCAGAAGCATCTGGATTCGCCGCTGTCGCTTTGTCTTTCGAGCCACGCCCGAGTTGGACTCCACCAATTCTTGATCCACGGAGGCGAAGAGTTCGCTCTCTTCGCTCCGGTCTTCGATCCCCATCTTCTCTCCTCACAAATGCCTAAACTCGGCCGTTCAGGGAAATAGACCCCGGATCAACTTGGCATCGGAAACTCGCTCGATTCCCGTGATCATCGCCGCCGTTCGACGGTGGCGAC
>SKNI01000290.1 GCA_007120615.1 Myxococcales bacterium
GGCTTACCCACCGGCGTATTCGCCTCGCGCCCGGCCAGATCAGCACCCTCCGAGACGCTCTCAACCTCATGGATCCCGACGCTCGAGACACGCAGCGCGTCGCCCGTCCCGTCGGCGATGACTCCAACGTGGTCGAGTTGGCCAGCCTCTGCCACTCCTCCTGAGATTTTCTTGCCTCGCTGGACCAAAAAAAAACGCCGCGCCCTTTTTAGGGACGCGGCGTTTTTCTTTCATCGATTCGCTATTTCCTCAATATAAATGCTTATACTCCGATGGCGGGCATTTGAGATCGTCTCTCTCTGCGGCATAGACCGGAAATTTCATATGGGTCGATGAGTTGGGGAAGCGAACCAACTCCCCACCAGCCCAGTATAGATCATAGACACTGACTTTGAAGAGATATTCTTCGGCGACCCCCAGCTTGATCTCGATGCATTCGGTGACTGCGCCGTTATGACTGACGGTGGACGTAACCGTGGGATGAATCAAAAGCGGTGGTCCCTGGAGCTTCTCCCACCGAAATTCCAGGGGATCGTTATTGGGATCAAAAGCAGTGGCACAGATCTCGACACGGTCGCACTCCCGGTTAAACTTCTTAAAATCCAGCGAGTCCAGAACCGGGGGATGATTGATCGAGGCGATCACATCGAGGCCACCCCTTTCGGCGCCGTCACATTGGCTGATCAGAAGAACCTCGGTGGTTTTCTCTTCCACCACCTCCACCCCTTCAAGAGAGTCGGGCGCGCATTGGGCTGAGGGCTTGCGCTGTCCTTTAGTCTCATCGAAGGTCACAGGCTCCACCAACACATCGTAGCAGCCGGCGGCGAGCACGGTGAAATAATCGGCGAAGAGATGGCGAGAACGCTCGTCGAAGGGATCATTATCAAATTCGGGGATCATCCCTGGAAGTACCAGATCCTCGAGCTCTTTAAACTCGTGTACTACCAGCCCACCACCACATCTGGTGATGGTAAACTCAAAGCCCACAACGTCGGTCCCCCCCTGAAAATCGATGGTCAATCCCATCCCCGTCGATTCGATATCGGGCGACGGTTCCTCGTCGCCCTGCTCCACACATCCGCTCCCCAGCAGCAAACTCCCCGCCAGAATCAATAGCCAACCCAGTCCTCTCATCACTTCCCCCTTCATGTGTCGATTCACGACCTTTGAATGTTTGTCTCAATACTCATTTTTTCCCGGCGTCATTCGACCTCAATCCAGGACTCGCCGTCGTTATTCTCCCAGGGCTCATCCACCGGGTCGCCGACCTGATGTCCATCACAGGAGGGATATACGGTCTCCGGTTTAAATTCTCCTTCCGGACAGGTTCGATCGGTCTCATCCCACCACAACTCACTGCAATAATATTGAAACGGCCAGATCGGGACACAGCCCGGCGCTCGCTCAATCTCACGAACTCCCTTAAAGGGGTGGTAGGTCTCGGTATCGGGGTCGTAGCAATGAAGCTCGATATCCCAGTTGGTGTACATTGGAAAGGTCATTTGAGCGCGAGATTCTTGCCCCAGATAGTCTTCGATCCGAACCTTTTCTCCGTCCTGATGGATCTGGTCGTAGACCGTAACCTGAAATTCATAATCATCGGGATATACCCCAACCGCCATCATGCAGGCCGTGGTTCGGGTTCCATCGTGTTCCACGCTCGTCAACTCCGGCCCTGACCACAGCTTCTCACCTCCGGTCTGGGTGAAGACGAATTCCAGCGGATCGTGATTGGGGTCGTAGGCCGTCACACAGATTTCGACTTCCTCACATTCGAAGGAGAACTTCGACGGCGCATACCTCATCGACTCGATCAGCGGGGGATGATTCATCGCCGCCACCACGTCCATCGCTCCGGAATCGGGCAGATGGCATTGGCTGATCAATACGATCTCGGTGGTCAGACTCTCTTCCACCTCCACGTCGGACGCCCAATTCGCGGTGCAATCCTCGGAGAACTGTCCGCTTGTCTGCACCGGTTGAACATGGACATTATAGCATCCCGGATCGAGGACGGTGAAATAGTCGGCGAATAAATGGCGAGAATGGGGATCAAATGGCCCTTCCTCAAACTCCGGTATCATCCCCGGCAACACCAGGTCCTCCAGATCTAGACGCTCCCTCAGCACCTCATCATTCCCACAGGTTGCGATGGTAAACTCAAATCCCGACACATCGGTGCCTGCTTGAAAATCAACACTGAGATGTATCCCGGTCTGCTCCAGCGTCTCCTCTGGATCCTCATCAGGCCCATCCACTCCACACCCCAGGCCCCAGCCCAGAGCCGCGATCGATCCGATTGCCCCCCACCTTTTCCACATCATTCGTCCTCCCCCAACTGGTTGCTATCTGGTGGCATACCCGCGCATCGATGCGAACGGTACCCCCCGGAAATCTAAATCTTTATTGCGTACATACGCTTTGATTAAAGTTAATCCGATCCCTTTGGCCATCAATGATAAATATGAGAATAGTGCGCGGAAATAGAGAAAGCCCACCTCCAGAAGAGGTGGGCTTTTTAGGACTACTGCTCACAACCGACCGAATTCATGGATCGGTTCTTCAACAGGCATCGGGACCGATTACACCGCGGTTGTAGGCATAAAGTATCGCCTTCAAGTCCTTGGCTCGGACCCGGTCGACTCCCTGAAATCTTTCATATTCCAGAAGTTCCCCGGCCTCCTCCAATACCAATAACACACCTTTGGGGGCATCCGCTCCACTCTTGAGATTGAGCAGCGCCACTACATATTGCCCCGCCAACTGAGACCAATTTCGGGTCATATCTACGTCGGCCTGCACGATCGCCAGCCAGGTTTTTCCAAGCAGAAGAGTATCCGCATCGGTAGGCCAGGCGACCCCCTTCTTCCAATACTCAATGGGTCGCGTGCAATCTTCTACCTCGCCGAGCACATCCTTTCGGAAGTCATCTTCGATCTCATCGAGGACATCTTCGGGTACATCCTTACCTA
>SKNI01000193.1 GCA_007120615.1 Myxococcales bacterium
ATTATCCTCCCGAAATATTCACTTTTCAAGGCTCGCGAGCGCGGAGACCAGGAGACGCCCACACCACCCACACCGCACATCCACCCGAGCGGAGCGGTGGCTTGCCACCTGCGGAGCCCTCGCCCGCCCAGCCCCCAGGCTCGCCTGGGGGGACGACGCCACGAACCACCCACACCCATCGCCCACCGACGCCACGAACCACCCACACCCACCGCCCACCGACGCCACGACCGAGCGCCATCCCCGGGGTCGACGTGGAAGCCCTGAACTATGCTCTTTTTTCGATCATTGAAGTTTATCATCGCCGATCCTTCCATCCAACAGGACTCCGTCGACCGTGATACACGGCGAGTACAACAATACCTGTTGGTTCAACGATGTAGAGGATGCTGTGAGGAAACCGTTCTACGAGATAGCGACGAATATCGCGATACACGATTGGGGCAGAATTGGGATATTGAGAAATCTTCTCGAATGCCACATCGACATGATCGAGGAATTCATCACCGAGACCGAGATAGTGAAGATTATACCAGTCGTATGCCTCCTGGATTTCGCTTCTGCTTCCGGCCGAAGAGTGATCTTGAGGCTCACTCATTACCTCGAATACGCTCCTTTACTTCAGCCCAGGTACTCGTGTTCCCTGGCTCCGTCTTGTGGGCGTCGATCCGTCGATCCAATTCGGTCCGTTGCTCGGGAGTGAGCTCCACAGATGTGGAACTCTCGGCGATATTCTCCCATAGCTTCTGGACGTATTCGATCTTCTCGGAGGTGCTCAACTCTTCGAATTCTGGTGGGATTTTTGGAAGTGTCATAGCGATGTTCCCCATTCGGTCGACCGGCTAATCTACAACTATAGGTTCCGGTCTATGATGAGTCCAGTTGCCGTCAAAAACAGGCCGAAGAAGAGCTGTTGCCGCAATCGACGGCGACTGAGGGGTCCCGTCACGAGCCGAGATCACCTCCACATAGGCCTGGGTGAAACCGACGCCCCGAAAGACTTGACAACCATAACAATTGACTCTCAACAGGTGTCAAGTATATTCATACATGCTGCACGCGAATAACACCAACCCTGTCAAACAAAGCGACGATATGGGAACACTGGACGAAATCGCAGAAGTGGCGAAATATCAAGCCGGTTACGTGGCTACCTATCAGCTAGAGGTAAGCCGGCAAATGTTTAGCCACCACGAGACAAAAGGCCGTCTCGAACGTGTGATCCCTGGGATCTATCGTTCGGCGGCATTCCCAATCTCGGAGCAGGAGGAGCATATCGTGGCCTATTTGTGGTCGCGGGAGAAAGGAGTCATCAGCCATCAGACGGCCCTCTCTCTCCATGATCTCTCCGACATACTTCCAAAAGCCACGGACATTACAGTGCCGGACGATGAAGCGCTGCCCCCACAGGAGCCGCCGCCTCGGACCAGAGTTCACCGCGGTCGTATCCCCGAAGAAGATCGTCAGTGGCACCATATCGTCCCGATCACCACCGTAGCACGAACCCTACGGGATCTGGCCGTCGGCGGAATTCATCCCGACCTGCTCCGGCAAGCCCTTGAGGAGGCACGTCGGCGCCATCTCGTAGACGATGAATTGGAATGGAAGATTATCCGCGACTTGATGACCCGACGAGAGGAGCGATGAAGGGGAGATACGCCCATCCCGAAGCATTCGCGCAAGCGCTGAAGGAGAGAATTAAGCGTCGCGCCTCCCAGAACAATATGGGGTTCAATCGCGTCCTGCAGATCGTACTCTTTGAGCGCTTTTTGGAACGGGTATATGCCGCACTGGGTGACGCTGTCATTCTCAAAGGAGGCCTGGCGATGGAATTGCGCCTGCAGCGAGCCCGAACCACCAAAGATATCGATATGAGAGTAGAGGGTGATCTGGATCAGATGATCGCAACGCTGCGGCAAGAGGCCGCGCGGCAGAAGCAAGACTATCTGGCGTTCTCCTTTGTGGGAGAGGAGGATTTCCAAGAGATGATCGGCAGGCAGGTCGTCTATGGAGGGAGGAGGCTTCGAATCCAGGCACAACTCGCAGATCGCCCTTTCGGCAGCATCTTTAAGCTCGATCTATCGGTTGCCGATAAATTGGTTTTACCTCCCGATGTGATGGAGGGAACGAGCCTTCTCGATTTTATCGGCATCGAACCCGTGCGGCATCGAGTCTATCCGATCGAGGCCCATCTAGCTGAGAAGCTCCACGCCATGACGATGGTATTTGACGGTGCTCCAAGCGGTAGAGTGAAAGATCTCGTCGATACGGGCCTTCTCGCCAAGCACAAACGATTGAAGGCAGCGACGTTATGGGGGTCGATAAACGCTACCTTTGACTTTCGCAGAACCCATCAGATTCCCCCGTATCTGAGCGACCCACCAGAATTTTGGGAGAATCTCTACGATCACATCCGCAAGGAGGACCAACTCCCCTGGGATACCTTGTCGGAGCTACACGCCCTCTGTAGCCAATTTCTAAACCCACTGCTCGCCGAAACAGTTAGCGGTGAAGCCTATTGGAGTCCCGACGACGAGTGGTGGGATGAGCCATGACAACGAATGAAGACAACTGAGAGCGCGAATCAATCAACTGACTGGTGGGTTGTAAAATGGCGATCGGCTCTCGTAAAACCACAGGAGCTGCAACATGGCAGCCCACCAAAAACCCGAAACGCTCCAGAGGGCCCGAAGCCTGGCTCCCTTGCGGCCGCCGTTTCAGGCCGCAGGGGAGCTGTCGCCGCAGTCGAAGGCGACTGAGGGGGCGTCACAAGCCAAGATCACCTCCAACGCCCCCAACAACCGACCACGTCCCAGCAAACCAACCCGAACCACCCAAAACCCACTCGCCGTTGCAGTCAAGGCGCGCAGTCTAAGCGCCGCGCCGAGCAACGCGAGGCCTCTGTCACCGGGGATAGAGCGAGGCGTAGTTTCAGCCGAGCGCCATCCCCGGGGTCGACGTGGGAGCCC
>SKNI01000583.1 GCA_007120615.1 Myxococcales bacterium
CACCGACCCGGCGACCACCGACGATTATATCACTTGCACCCGCTCGGCGGGGTCTGTGCCTCCGCAGAATACCGATAATATGATGGAGCGCCCCTCTCATTATAATGTGATGAGCCATACCTTCTTTTTGATCGACGCGACCTATATCTGGAATATCACAGGGCCTCTTACCGGCGATGATGCCACCTGGCTTGCGTTTCGGGCGATGAGCGAGGAGATGACCCGAAGCTACGAGCGAGAATTTCGTCAGATGCACGGCGGGGTCTTTGCCACCACGTTGAGTGTCTATAACGGGCCGTTGAAGTCGATCACTCATACCACCACCGAGCGGCTGACCAATCGGGGTCATCTTCGGGTGCGATTTAACCCTCAAGAGCGATTGATCAAGAATCTGATCGACGAGGTCTACCGGGCCCGCTCGTCGGTTTATATTATGACCGAAAATTTTCAGAATCGAGACCTGATGAACGCCATTCGCTATAAGAGTGAAAACGGGTTTCCGGTCCGGGTGATGTACGGGCAGACTCAGGGAAGCACGGGGCGGGCGATTCTAGAAGAGTTGGCCGCCAACTCCGATGATTTCGAATTGGTGCAGGCCCCGGCATCGATGGGGCCGCTTCCGACCTTCATGGTGCTAAATTCGGTTCGAGATCGAAACGGAGAGCGCCAGCCGCGATTGGTGCAGATTTTGAGTCACGAGTTATGGCGCTCAGAGCCTTTTGAGGTCATCCCCACGCTCCCCGATGACTGGGTGCGGATTTATCCGTCCGATACCTTCGCCGACGGCGTATTGTGGGAGGTGGTAGAGAGTTGGTCCCAGAGGAATCCGGAAGCGGAAGTCTTCGTGGACACCTGGAGAGCGATGTGGAACGAGGCAAATTGATGAGCGAGAACCTGGAAAAGAATATGAAAACTCTCAAACGAGCGTCGGTGAGTCTTCTGGTGTTGGCGATGGTCCTGGGTGGATTCTGGGCCGGTTGTGCCCTGGATGATCCCGGAGATCTGGAGACGCTCAACACCCAGCGGGTAGAGGTCTTCTTCAACTCCCCGGGCTTTCGCTATGGTACGGAGGTGAATCGAAAGCCCAGCGAATTTATCTCGGAGCGGATCGACGCGGCCAATGTCACCGTCGATGCGGCGGTGTACGGGTTTAATAAGCAAAATATCGTCGACGCTCTGGTGCGAGCGCATTATCGAGGGGTGCGGGTTCGACTGGTCGCCGACGCCGGCGAATACGCTCGAGGCGCTCACGGTTATGCCACGATGGAAGAGCATAAAGTGCCCATTCAGACGGGCAATCAATTTCACATCATGCACGATAAATTCTTCATCCTGGACGACCGGTTTGTCTTTGTGGGGACCGGAAATATCTCGCGCTCCGAGTTTGTGTTCAACAACAACAACTGGCTGTGGTTCGACAGCATGCCTCTGGCCACGGCGTTCACCGAAGAGTTCAATCAGATGTTCGAGTCGGCCCGGTTTTCGGCGGCCAAACTTCCCCTGGAGAGCCCCAATACGTTTCAGATTGGCGACACCGAAGTGGAAGTGTGGTTTTCACCTCAGGACGACGCCATGGGCAAGATCCTGGAGGAGTTAAAGAAAGTTCATACCTCGATTCACTTCACGATTTTTGCGTTCACCAAGGATCAGGTGGCCACCGAGTTCATCAACCGACATCGGGAGTTCGAAGAATATAATCGAGAGAACGGATACGATGAGCTTCCCCTTCGGGAGCGACCGAAAGCGGTGATCGGTCAGCTGGACCGGTCTCAGTTGCACGGAAACGGTCAATATCACCAGGGATATCGCCTGGCGGCCAACGGGGTTCCCATGCGGCTCGACGGCAATGAGAACTCTCGAATCCCCGGAGATTATCAGGCCGGCGGCGGACGCCTCCACGCCAAAACGATGGTCCTCGATGCAGGGACCCCCGATGCCCGCGTGATCACGGGAAGTTTCAACTGGTCATCGGCGGCGACGATCTCCAACGATGAGGTCTTGTTGGTCCTTCGAGGAGAGCGGATCACCGAGGATTATATGCGAGAATTCGACACCATCTGGCAGCAATCCAAGGACCTCTCCACGTCGATGTGTAATTTGATGATCAACTCCGATGAGTTGACCTGTGACGATGAAGTGGAGCCTGGAGACGTAGTGATAAGCGAGGTTCATTTTGACGGTTGGAATGGTGAGCGAGATCCCTCGCATCACACCTGCAGCGGTGTGGCCGCCCAGGATGGCTTTGATTGCCGGCGACGGGTCACCAATGACCAATTTGTGGAGCTCTATAATACCACGGACAGACCCATCAATATGTCCATGTGGACCCTGTCCAACGGCCATGACATCATCATGGGGTTTACCCCGGGGACGGTTATTAAGCCGGGAGAGTATTTCCTGCTCCTCGATCATAATACGGTTCCCCTCTCCGAGCGCGATCCCCAGCGGGGAGACCACGCATTTCTCAACCCCAACTTTGTGTTGAATACGGCCAACGATCCTCGATTCCGGCGGTTGAATCTCAAGAGCGGAAATATGCAATTGTCGATTCAGAATACTCGGCAGGTGGTTATCGATCGTGCCGGCGACGGAAGCCCCGCATTCGCCGGGGGACGGGAGGGAGATATGAATTACTCCATGGAGCGCGTGATTCCGCCGTCCGGGGCAGTTCCCGACGGGACCGAGGCATCGAGTTGGCAGCGAGCCACCGGTGCGGAAGGTGGAGAAAACGTCAACGAGGATTTCCGGGACTTCATCATCGCCACACCGGGCGAGCCGAATTCGATCAATTAGTCTTTTTCTCACTCGTTCGGATGGACCATGTCGTATGTGGTATTGGCCAGAAAGTGGCGCCCAAAACATTTTGATGAGGTTGTGGGGCAGGGCCATGTAGCGCAGACGTTGATGAACTCGATCGAACAAGATCGGGTCCATCACGCCTATCTCTTCTGTGGAACCCGGGGA
>SKNI01000675.1 GCA_007120615.1 Myxococcales bacterium
CGCAGAGACGCAGAGAAAGATAGGGAAAGAGTGATGGTGTTTTGATGGTGATCGTGGGCTCTAATCGTTTATGGTGGACGAGAGCGGCATTTAGAAAGTTGATCGCGATCATTGCTCAATAACCGACAGCGCGGCGGCCCCCTCAAGCCCCCCTTTCCCTTGCCTTTCTCTGCGTCTCTGCGCCCCTCCGCGTCTCTGCGACGGTTTTGCCTTTCTCTCTTGTCCTCTCGACCTCTCTTTAGTGACCCACCGTCTCCCGCTCATCAAATACAAAGCATTCCCCTCGCCATTTACTCTCCTCCTCGGGGATCTCCTCGAGGTAGTGCAAGATGCCGCCCTGCAGGTGATAGACCTCATCGAAGCCTTTCGCCAGCAGATGGGAGGTGGCCTTCTCGCAGCGAATTCCGCCGGTGCAGAACATGGCGACCTTGCGGTTCTTTTTGGGGTCAAGATTCTCTTCTGCGAAGTCGGGAAACTCACTGAATTTTGCGGTCTTGGGGTCGACGGCGCCCTCGAACGTTCCGTACTCCACCTCGAATTCATTTCGGGTGTCGATGACGATCACGTCGGGGTCGTCCAATAACTCATTCCACCGGCGGGGATGCACGTATTCGCCGACCACTTCGGTGGGATCGACCTCACAGCGAAAAGTCACGACCTCGGGCTTTACCCGGACCTTCAGACGCTGAAAGGGAATCGAATCGTGGAGTGCTTCTCGCGTCTTCAAGTCGGCCAACTCCGGGGAACTTCGAAGGTGTTTCAATAAGATATCGACGCTCTCTCGGGTACCTGACACGGTGGCGTTGATGCCCTCCTCGGCCAGAAGAATTGTGCCCTTGATTCCGCCCGCCTCACAGACCTCGCGGATCGCATCGACCCGCTCATCGAGCCTGTCGAGGGCGCTAAACTTATAGAATGTTGCCACCACAAATTCGTTCATGCTTCGACCCACTCCTCGCTTCGCCGCCACAATTCGGCGGCCAACTCTTTATCCTGTGCCGGGGCTTTCGGTTTCTTCTTTCGCCCCTTCTCATCGTAATAAAGCCCCGTCTCTTCGCCGGCCTCCTCGGACATCGCACAATGCAGCGTCGCCCGGGTTCCCTCTTCGGTAGAGATCATAAATAATTTAATGATCGGCTGAAAGATTCCGGGAACCTGTCGCCAGATATCGCTGGCCACCACCCCGGGATGAAGAGAGTAGGTGGTCACGCCGGTGCCTTCGAGGCGGCGGGCCAACTCCGCCGAGTACAAAATATTCGCCAATTTGGAGGCGTTATATTCGGGCACGCCCGTCTTGCTTCGGGTCGGCTCCTGAAGGGCATCAAAGTCCAGACCGCCCGCTCTCTGATGGGCGCGACTGGCAACGTTGACGATCCGGGCCGGGGCTGACTCTTTGATCCGCTCCAACAACAACTTCGTCAGCAGAAAATGTCCCAGGTGATTGACTCCGAATTGGATCTCAAAGCCCTCCTCGGTGACCCCTTTGATCCCTGCGACGCCGGCATTATTGACCAATACGTCGATGGTCGGAGCCAGCTCCAAGATCTGGTCGGCGGCCTCCCGAACCGAGTCCAACGAGCCCAGGTCGAGCTTCACAAATTGGGCTCTCCCTTCGGCGACTTCCCGATTGATCTCATCGAGCACCGGCTGCGTCCGCTCCAGACTTCGACAGGCTAGAATTACCGTCGCTCCGGCTGCGGCGAGTGCTACGGCTGTGTCGCGACCGATTCCGGTGTTGGCGCCGGTGACGACGCAGGTTTTGCCAGTCATATCTACTTCAGTCATCGAAATCTTCCCGCGTAACGGTATCCACTATCACTACCCGCTGTTGCGTAGAGGGATATCGCTTATTTGCGGGCATTTTTCAATGAGAGGACGTGCTCTGCCGACCGGATACCCGGACCAAACAAAGCAACATCAATAAGGAGGAGAGTGGGGATCGGCGCGGACTCAGATGTTCGAAAGCCAAACTCCGCCCACTCCCCGCCGTCGGGATTCGGCCGCACCGCAAGGCAGAGTTTGGCGCCGTGGACATCCTTGTCCTCGCTCCAGAAAAAGCGCTTTTCTTGTTGGCGATAACATGGATGTTATCGGCGCCAAAGACCACGTAGTTTTGCGCCGAGATTGGGTCCTCCGCAAATCGGTTGGGATCATTGATCGAGATCGAGATCGTCAACGCCTAAAAAGATCCGAACTCCTAACCACACCGCGACAAACCCAGACCCGCCCCCTTTCCCTGCCCTTCCTCCGCGCCTCGGCGTTCCTCTGCCTCTCTGCGATTGCCCTTGCCCTTGACCTTCTCCTCCCCTCTCACTCCCTCCCCTTTCCTCGATCTCCCTTGACTCCCCCTCTCCGCCCTCGTGCAGGAAGTCATCGACGAGGGCGTTGAGTCCGGTGCGTTTTCGATCCCCGAAACGCTTACGCCGCAGGCAGCCACGGCTGCCCTCGTCGCCACCGTCCAGGGATACCTGACCCTTGGCGTTACCGTCCAAGACGTCTGAATCACGCCGTCTTCACCCGCCCCGCGCCTCCCATCACCGCGTATCCGAAAGACCCACCGACCACCGTCGCTGCCCACAACATCTCCAAGTAACCGAAGGGTCCGGTGGGTCCCGCACCCACCGACCCCACCGCCTGCGCGCAGCGCTCCTAACCAGCCCCGGGTCCTGCACCCGGGGTAACGTGCGGGTCACCAACGACGGTCAACACACTTGCACGGATCACCGATGACGGTCGAATGGGTCCAAAACCCCTACCACAGGGCTATTCGCGTGGGTCGACACCGGTGGGCTTCTGGTTCTCGGCGCGGCCCCTCCGACCTCGCTATCGCTCGGCCACCTCCCCGGCGCCCTGAACTGCGGCCGCCGGAGAGGGTTGCGGTGGGCTGGCTGAATCACTTCAATTTGCCGACCCGAAAACCGAAGATGGTTCAGAGTAACAACGAAATTCCTCTCCGGCGC
>SKNI01000601.1 GCA_007120615.1 Myxococcales bacterium
ATCGGCCAGGGTCTCGGCGATCTTCTCGTGAAGCAACGCCGCTCCCTTTTCTTCGGCGATCTCCTCGGTCAGGTGGGCCGCATCTCGCCAGATCTGTCCCGCCAGAAAGCCTCCCCGGGCCGGGTCGGGGCGCCGCCCGGAATTCTCCACGTCGGGCTCATTATAAAAATCCCAATGTCGCGGATGGACAAAGATCTCTTTGACCCGAAAGTGGCGCTGCTCCTGAGCATAGCGAACCAGGGCCGTGGCCAGGCGATGTTCGATCTCGGCGGCGGTCTCCGTAAGACCGGCCCGCTTGTCCTGATATTCCTTTTGCGCATCTCGAAGTCGCTGGCCGTAGCTGTCATGTTCCACGAGAGTCGTAGTGAGAGTGGGATAATTATCCTCCACCAGATCAAATTCACTCACCGGCTGTTCCACCAACCAGTCTCGAGCCTCCTGCTCCTCTTTTTCGGTGGCCGCGAGAGCGTCGAAATCGCTGATCGAGCCGGCCTGCTCCTGCCATTTTTCAAGGGCCTCGGAGATGGCGTCCAACTGATAGGGCTCCGAATCCAGGCGATGCTCCTCCAGGGTCTGCATCGCCTCCCAGATCGCCTCGCCGTGGGCGGTCAGGCCTTCGTCATTGACCAGCACCGGTTGATATTCACGGCCCTGGTAGACCTCATCGACGAGCCGATAAAAAGGCGGCCCATCACTGCGGCTCTCCTCCGATCGAGAGGCCGCCTGCATTCGACGGGTCAACGCTTCGCTGGCAGCCGCCCGGGTCGCCTCCAGGTGCAGAAACTCCTCCACCGACGATGACCACTGGTCTACGTAGCCCGCCGCCTCTTCTTCGTCGATGGTGGGTTCGGCACACCCGGCGACGACGATGGCAACGGTCAATAAGGAAACTCCGAGGAGTGGTCTGAGCTGGTATAGTTGCATCTTTCTTTTCCGTGCGCCCCCAAAAGGCGCTGTAAGCAATAAAATCATTCAGATCTGGAGCAGCGATCGCACCGACGGCCCTGATTATACGACAAGATTTGGCCTCGGGTAAGAAAACATGGGGAGATATCGTGTAAATTCCAGAAAAGGAAAGTGTTTTATCGCAATCGCTGCCAGTTGGACTGCGGGATCTGCTCCGAGGTCGGAGGAGCTGCATTGCCCAGAATATAGAGCGCCCGGCGATTCTGGGCCTCTTCGGTCTCGTCGGGAGTTTCCACCGCCAGCACCGATTGGCCAAAGCCCTGATAATAGATCGGCATCTCGATTCCGTTTTCTCTAAACCAGGTCGCGATCGCCTGGGCCCGGCGGGTGCTCAGCCGAACGTTGCTGGAGGCCGAACCCACGGTGTCGGTATAGCCGGCGATATAAAGTCGCAGCTCCGCCCCGTATTGGGCCCGCGCCGCCCGGGTCTCCTGCAATACTCGCAGCGTCTCCTGAAGTTTGGGTTCTTCCGATTCATCCCAGGTGGCGGTGCCGAAGTTGAAGTTTACCGTCTGATGTTCGATCTCTACCCAGAACGGCTCGATGACCACGGCCGTCCAGAATCCGTCGATATCATGCACCTGCAGGCGAATGCTTCCCACCTCTCCCCGAGGCTGCCAATCCACGTCCAGAAGTCCCCGCTCGCTGCTAAAGGACTGGGTGCGACTTAGAAGCCGACGTCCGTCGGGGTCTTGGATTGTGATCTCCACTTTCTCCACCGGCCGATTGACCTGGATCGGAATCTTTCCCTGGCCGATGTCGATGCGATCTCGATCGATCTCCACCTCGATCTCTTCGACCACGATAATCTCAAACCGAAACTCGAAGCTGATCTCCTCGCCCTCGTTATTATCGCCTTTGATCCGAGCCCGATATTCATAGGTCCCCGCCGGTTGATTGATGGAGACTCGCTGGCGCTGGCCTCGATAAAGAGAGCTATATTCTTCGGTCTGACTCCAGCCCCCGGCGCGACTCAAGGTGATGCTGGCATCGCGGAGTGCCATGGGCGACTCAAAGGTCAACGTCGGACTCTGCCCGCCCTCCTGAACTCGGTGACTGACGCTATAGGTGATCTCGAAATTCCGCGTCTCGCTTTCTTGAGCCGCTACGGGGAGAGCCACCAGCGCCACAAGCACTGTGGAGATCAGAAACGATATTCGATGGTTCATCTTGGAATCCGAGGTCAAATGGTGGATTCAGCGCTTGCGCGGGACGAAGAAGTAGTACACGACCGCAGTGATTTTGATTAGTTGAGAACCGCTCAGAACGACGATCTCTTTGGCGTCCTCGCTCGATGATGCTATGGCATCGTCTCACTCAGACGTCTTCGACCTCGTCGTCCTGAACAATTCTCAACCAATCATCTTCACTGCAGTCGTGGACTACCCTTTACATATACGCCAGGTGGTCGGGATCATTCAAAAGGAAGATCGATGACAAAATTGCGAGACGCGGCGACGGTTATCATTTTACGGGCCAACCGAGAACCCTTCGAACTCTTTATGCTCCGACGTCACTCGGGCCATGAGTTCATGCCCAACGCCTGGGTATTTCCCGGCGGAAGTCTCGACAAGCGAGATATGACCGACCAGGTCTTCGACTGCGTCCACGACCTGGACCGCGCCGAAGCCCGCCGTCGCATGGGCGATCTTGTCGACGAAGAGACCGCCCTGGGACTCTACGTTGCCGCCGTCCGCGAGACCTTCGAGGAGTCCGGACTTCTTCTGGCGACTCGGCCCGGTGAAAACGACTATCTCTCGCTCACCGACCCCGAAACGATCGCCCGCGCAGAAAAGCTACGCCTCGCCGTCGACGCCGCCGATATCGGTATGGCCGAAGTCTGCGACGAATTCCAGGTGCGCCTCTCCGGCGCCGATTTCGGATTCTTCGCCCACTGGGTCACCCCGGATTTTGAGAGCCGCCGCTACGATACCCGATTTTTCATCACCCGGGCCCCCCGAAACCAGACGGCCACCCACGACGACGGCGAAAC
>SKNI01000497.1 GCA_007120615.1 Myxococcales bacterium
GCCTCGGTGGCTCGGTGAGTCGCGGATATTGTCTGGAGGCTGCAAGGGCCTCGCACCAGATGGGGATGCCCACGCTTCGGCTTTCACTTCGAGGGGCCGATGGCCTGGGCCGTGATTTTCATCACGCCGGATTTACCGATGATCTCGGTCCCCTGCTGAGAAAGCCCGAATGGGACCGATTCAAGAAGATCGCCATCGTTGGCTTTTCCCTGGGCGGTCACGTCGCCCTTCGAGCGGCGGTGGAGGAAGTGGACCCGAGAATCGCGGCGGTGGCAGCGATTTGCCCCCCGCTGGATTTGCGGGCAAGCCAGGAGTCCATCGACTCGCCGTCGAGGTGGATTTATCGCCAGAGCGTGCTCCGGTCGTTGAAGAAGATCTATCCCAGAATGGTCCGCGGACGATCCGGGATGACACCGGCGTCGCGGGTCCAACAGGTTCAGACCCTTCGCGAGTGGGACGCGCTCACCGTGATTCCCCGGTTTGGGTTTCGAGACGTGGATCATTATTACCGGTCCCAGTCGGTGGGACCGGACCTTGCGCAGATGAAGAAAACCTCGCTGGTCGTGGCCAGTCCTGCCGATCCGATGATTCCCGCCGATTCGCTCAGAGGTTCTCTGGCCAGGGCCTCGAACAATGTAGAGGTACGCTGGGTCCAGGGAGGAGGACACGTATTCTTTCCGCCTGGCAGCTATCTGGGATTTGGCGACGAGCCAGGGGTTCCCGCCCAGGTGATACACTGGGTGAGCGAGCAATTGCGCTGATCAGCGATTGGGCACGGAGCGCAAGAAGCTGGTGTTGGTCTTGGAGTCTTTGAGGCGCTTTAGCATCCAGTTGAGCCCTTCAATGGGACTCTGATCCATGAGATAGCGACGCAGAAGGGGGACGTGTTTTTGTTCCACTTCGTCGAGCATGATCTCTTCTTTTCGGGTGCCGCTGGCGGCGATATCGATGGCGGGATAGAGCCGGCGCTGCGATAATTCGCGGTCCAGGACCAGCTCCATATTGCCCGTTCCCTTAAACTCCTGAAAGATCACCTCGTCCATGCGGCTTCCGGTATCGATAAGGGCGGTGCCGATGATGGTGAGGCTTCCCCCTTCTTCGAGATTTCGAGCGGCTCCAAAGAGCTGACGAGGGATATCGAGGGCTCCGGCGGTTACGCCACCGGAGAGGGTCTTTCCGCCGTTTCCGCTGTGCGTCGTATTATAGGAGCGGGCCAGGCGGGTGATGGAGTCCATCAAGATCAGCACATCCTCACCATTGAGCATCTTTTCGATGGCTGTGGCAAAGACCTCCTCGGCGACCTTGATATGGTTGGAGGGGTGACGGTCGGAGGTGGAAGCGTAGACTTTAAATGGCATGGAGCGCTTAAAGTCGGTCGCCTCTTCGGGCCGCTCGTCGATGAGCAGCGCCATCTGGGTGATATCGGGCGCATTTTTGTGAACGGCGTTCCCGATCGCTTTTAAGATCGTGGTCTTTCCGGTCTTCGGAGGACTGGTGATCAGGCACCGCTGTCCTCTCGATATCGGCGTGACCATATCGATGATTCGTCCGATATATTCGTAGCGTTCTGTCTCCAGACGAATCCGCTGATCGGGTTGGATGGGAGTATAATCAGAGAGGCGGGCCGTTAAATCGTCGAGCTTCGGTTTCTGGTTGTTTCGACGGTTTTTGCTACGGCGCCTTCCACGGCTGCGTTTTCTGCTCATAGCGTCTTAAGATTTTGGAGTTGTAATCTGGGGAGGTGTTCACTCACCATCGGCGTCTACCGAACCATCGGTCCGGTGCTCGACAGTATCTACCTATAAAGAGATAAGCACATGACAGCGAAAAAAGAAAACAAAAATTCACCGACCGGCGCGGTTCATCCGGCGGTATTGCAGGTGTCAGGGGAGCAGACGCGCCGTTGGACGGTGGCGATCTGGTCGATGGAACCCGAGATTTCCGCGGTTCTACGTGAGATTCAAGAGTTGGTGGAGGGCACGTTGATCGCGCACCTGTCGTATCCACCATCAGAAAAAGAACGGGTGGCGGAGTCCTTCGATTCCTTTGACCTGGTTTTCTTTGAAGAGCCACAACAAAATATGATCGGCGCTCTCACCAAAGATGGATGGCAGACGGTGGAGATGTCGAGTCTGACCGATGACGAATTGGATCGCCTGACGGTCTTTCAAAATGAGGCTCGCAAAACAGACCAGGTGATTCCCGACGCTCCCGTTGCGATGTGGAGGATGCCGGTGGATCGAGGGGCAAAGGAGTTGAGGCAGCGCATCGACAACGCCGCCGAACGGACCCTCCCAAAGATTAAAGGACAGGTCTGGGGGGAGCAGCCCGGGTGGTTTAGCAAGGCCTTCTGTGAGGAGCTTCGCCAGGTAGTTCAGGTCAATATTACTCCCGATGCAAAAGGGCTGGCCGCCCTGGAAGATATCGTCGTCGATCGTCTCGAAGGGCATCTGCAGGTTCATCAATCGATCGTTTTTCAGGCGGTCTGTGATTTCATCGGAGTGCTGCTGCAGACTCAGGGGCATGTGGAGGTCCAGTGGGGGACCTGCCCGGTGGACGAGAACTCGGGCCTGGCGCCGGCTCCCGTGATGAGGATGCGTCGGCCCGGCGGCACCTGGAAGGTCCTGCCTGTGGGGAGAGATGTAGTCCGCCGCATCTCAGTTCCCTGGGGCGCTCCACCGGAGAAAAACCGCCTGCTGGTAGCTCTGCTGGAGGAATATAGTGGGTGAGTTGAGGTAAGGACTCCCCAGAATGGGTTGGAGGCTTGCGCAGGGGCCCCGGATTGAAGAGAGTAGCGAAAACGTGTGAACCTTGAGTCATTTCTCTGAGCCATACGACCGGACCATGAAAGACATAAGCGCCTGGCTGCGCCGCATCTGTACATCTCGTCCCTTCAACCAATTTATCATCGCCGTGATCCTTTTCGCCGGGGTGCTGGTTGGGATGGAGACCTAA
>SKNI01000738.1 GCA_007120615.1 Myxococcales bacterium
AGAGCTACTCCGAGGTGCATCCCTGGTCGGATCGAACCCTTCTGGAGTACGAAAAAGAGTTGCTCGGCTTCTACGTAACCGGCCACCCCCTGGACCGATTCGAGAGCGAGCTCAGCTTATACGGTGCGAGCACAACGGAGCGGCTCGCTACGGACCGAAACCTTCGCAATCGATCCGCTGTGGCCATCGCCGGTGTGGTCAGCGCCATGCGTGAGATCAGCTTGAAGAGCGGCAACGGCCGGATGGCATTTGTCACGGTAGAGGATAAAACCGGGGAGGTGGAACTCATCGTCTTCAGCGCCGTATTCGAAGAATATGAAGAGGTTCTAAAATGCGGAGATCCTCTCCTCTTTAAGGGCGTCATTCAGGAGGAAGGAGAGCCGGAGAATAAGACCCGGCGAATCAAATGCGACGAGATCACCACCTTGATGGCCCAGCGGGAGGAGAAAGTCAGTCAGGTCCAGGTGGAGATCGCCGTCGATAAGGTCGACAACGGTCAGTTAAAAGCATTGCGAGAGATTCTGGAGCGTCATCGCGGCGGCTGCACCACAACCCTGGTCTTTGCCATGCAGACCTCCGAGGGCACGGGGCGGGCGGAGTTGGCGCTGCCTACGGGGTTCTCTACTCGTCCTACCGATGAATTGATGATGTCGATTGAGCGTGTATTTGGCCGGGAAGCGGTCCGGTTGCGATAAATTTTTAAAAAAAATACGCAAAGTACAGGTGGGGACCGCGATAATAGCAGAGAGTCCGATGGGCGCTGTTGGTCTCAGGGAGACCGGTTTCTTCGGGGGGAAGTCGGCTCAATCACGGCAGTCTCGATATATTAATGATCGTAAGACGAAGAGTTGAGACTGTTGACGCCGGTAGAAATGGGGACTATACACTTATTCAGTTGTTGGCGGTGCCTTCGTGTCTTTGGAAGATACGACGAACATATAATCACAGGCTTTGCAGCCAATGCTTTGACGGCGTTGGTGAGAAGCGAGGGAGAGAGAATGGCCAAGGATAAGAATAAAGAAAAAGCACTCGATTTGACGATGAAAGCGATCGAGAAGCAATTTGGAAAAGGGGCAATCATGCGTCTGGGGGAGGATGAGGCGCTGATCACGGTAGAGGATCCAATCTCTACGGGGTCGATCTCATTGGATGTGGCGCTGGGAGTGGGGGGGTATCCCCGGGGTCGAGTCGTCGAGATCTATGGACCGGAGTCATCGGGAAAGACGACGCTGGCGCTTCACGCGTTGGCCAATGCTCAGAAGGCCGGGGGAGTAGCGGCCTTTATCGATGCGGAGCATGCCCTGGATGTGGGCTACGCTAAGAATCTGGGCGTCGATATCGACGAATTACTCATCAGTCAGCCCGATACAGGAGAGCAGGCTCTGGAGATCGTCGATATGTTGGTGCGCTCCAATGCCATCGATCTTCTGGTGGTGGACTCGGTGGCCGCCCTGACCCCTCGTGCAGAGATCGAAGGGGAGATGGGAGACTCGCATATGGGCCTGCAGGCTCGGCTGATGAGTCAGGCCCTTCGAAAGTTGACCGGGACCATCGCCAAGTCCAAAACCTGCGTGATCTTTATCAACCAGATTCGCATGAAGATCGGCGTGATGTTCGGCAGTCCGGAGACCACCAGTGGTGGTCGGGCCCTGAAGTTTTATTGCTCCCAGCGCCTCGATATCCGCCGCATCGGAGCCATCAAGGACGGCAGCGATGTCAACGGCAATCGAACCCGGGTAAAGGTCGTCAAAAACAAGGTTGCGCCTCCCTTTCGAGAGGCTGAATTCGATATTATGTATGGAGAAGGGGTCAGCCTGCAGGGCGATCTGGTGGATCTTGGGGCGGAGTTGGGGATCATCGATAAAGCGGGCTCCTGGTACAGCTATGGAGAGGAGCGACTGGGTCAGGGACGCGAGAATGCCAAGGGCTTCTTGCGAGACAATCCCCCGATTCAAGATGAGATCGAAGCCCAGATTCGTGAGCATTACGGGTTGAGAATGCCCAAGAAGTTGCTCCAGGAGGTCAAGGAAGCGGACGCCAGCTAAGCCGGTCGGTCGGTGCCCAGAACTCGAAGCCTGAGAAAAAAGCGATGGTCCCCCGTGTATATCACGGGAGATCATCGCTTTTTCGGGTCAGGGTGGGTTGAGTTTGGAGGCCGGTCATGCGACAATCTGGCCAGTTGCCTGCGAGTTTGAAAGCGGGATCCTACAAAATGATACGCACATCCAAGTCAGGCCTATGAGCGCCAAACAAGATCTCAATAAAATTTTGAAGGTGGCTGTCAAAGGGGGAGCCAGTGATATCCACGTCAAGGCCGGACTCCCCCCGGTGTTTCGGGTGGACGGATCATTGTTGCCACTGCGAGATGCCCGCCGCCTGAGTCCGGAAGAGATCGGCCAGATGGCGGCGGCGATCATGACCAAATTTCAACGGGAGGCCTTCGAAGAGAATCTCGATATCGATCTCTCCTACGGGGTCCCCGGTGTGGGCCGTTTTCGCGTCAACGTTTTTCAACAACGGGGCTCGATCGGGCTGGTATTTCGGGTCATTCCTTTTAAGGTCGGCACCATGGATGAGTTGCTGCTCCCGGAGGTCTGTCGGACCCTGGCGGAGGAGCGTAGAGGGTTGATTCTGGTGACCGGAGCGACGGGGAGTGGGAAATCAACCACCCTTGCTTCGATGGTCGATTATATCAACCAGACCCGAACCTCTCATATCATCACCATCGAAGATCCCATCGAGTTTTTGATCCGCGACAAAAAGAGCATCATCAACCAACGGGAAGTGGGAAACGACACGGGGACCTTTGCCCGGGCACTCAAGGCCGCACTTCGCCAGGATCCGGACGTGATCATGATGGGGGAGATGCGAGATCTGGAGACCATCGAAATCGCGATGACCGCAGCAGAGACCGGTCACCTGGTGATGTCTACCCTCCATACGGTGGAT
>SKNI01000571.1 GCA_007120615.1 Myxococcales bacterium
CTGGAACACGACGGCACTCCCCTGTGCTGGGGCGCCAATGTCAGCGGCCAGAGCGAGCCGCCCTATTACCGATTGGTGACCCTGTCGGCCGGAAACCGACACACCTGCGGCCTTGATCTGATGGGCCGAGCTCATTGCTGGGGCTCCGACCAATTTGGCCAGTCCAGCCCTCCCGACGATCATTTCGTCGCCATCTCCGCCGGCGGCGCCCACACCTGCGCGATTCGTCGCGATGGACAACCGGTCTGCTGGGGCTCCAACCAGAGCGGGCAGCTGCGCGCTCCCCAGGGTCACTTCACGACCATCTCCGCCGGAAGCAACCACACCTGTGCTGTGGAACGAACCGGCGACGCCTTCTGCTGGGGCTCCAACGAATATGGACAGCGCGCCATCCCGGACTACGACCATATCCAGAGCGTCTCCGCCGGTGTCGCCCACTCCTGCGCTGTGCTTCTGGATGGCGAGGCCCTCTGCTGGGGCTATGATGAAGATGGCCGAACTCAGGCCGAACCGGGCCCCTTTGTCCAGATCAGCGTTGGCGATGTCCACACCTGTGCCCTTGGTCGAGGGGGCGAAGTCGTCTGTTGGAGCTCCGAGCACTTTGACCGCACCGATCCCGACCCCGGCCAATTCGCCACCCAATAAGACCGAAAGATTCACTCAATCGCGTAGCGATTTAGGTATCGGTAAAGGGTGCGCTCGCTGACTCCCAAAAACTCGGCGGTCCGGCCGTGATCATCGTCAAAGCGGCGAAGCGCTTCCACGACATCTTCGCGGCGGGCTTTGGGTTTTCGACCTCGTCGACCTCCACCGCTCTCTCGCCTCGACAGGAGCTTATTGAGTTTCTCAATGGCCTCCGCCGATAGTTCTTCCAGACTGTCCAACTCCAGGATCATCTCACTCAATCGGTCCCCTCCCACTTTCCCTTTCAGAGAGGGCCACCGCGAGAAAAAGTCCTTCCTCAGATGCCAGGTCAGCCCCGAAGCTACCGCCTCCTTCGAGCGATTCACCACCTCTCGAACTTCCTCCAACAACCCCGGCAATTCTTCGCGCTTTAATTTCTCCCACAAGAATGGACTCTGCCTGAATACCAGTCGATGATTCCCGGCCTCTGCCGCCCTCAAGAGATGTCTGCGAAAGAGCTCAATACTCGCCATCGTTCCCGGTGTTTTGCCGTCGACCCATTGATGACGGGCCCGAAGAATCCCGTGAAGACTTTCCAGATCGGCCAGCCTCCCGGCCTCGATCGACCTTCGGGCCTCCTCGATACGTCCCCGCGCCTCGTCGCATCGCTCCAGTTGAAGGAATGCCTCGGCACTACCCAGCAAAAGCCGGGCCCGCTGATGGGCGCCAATTGTCTCATCATCGAATGCCGACTCATAGATCGGAAGCGCCTCCTCCGCTCGTTGGTCCGCCACCGCGATATCCCCGGCCAGCGACCTGCAACGAACCGAGATCACCGTCGAGTCGAGCTCCTCGGATATCGCCAACGCACGCTCCACAAGGAGCCGAGCCTCCTCGAATCTCCCCAATGTGAATTCGATATCAGCTTCATTTGCCAGAAGAAGCGCTCTCGTCGATGAATCTGTGGCTTCACCGGCCAGTCGACTGCCCCTCGCCAGATACTCCCGGGCCAGACCGAGGCGCCCCTGCCGATGATAAATTCGCCCCACATGAAGCAAATATCTCGGCATCTCACCGAGAAAACCGGCCGACTCCACCTCCTCCAGCGCCCGCACACTGGCCTCTGCCGCCAGTTCGAATTCCCCTCGGCGCATCAGCCCCACAGCCCGCCACTCCTGCGTTCGCCACCGAAGTTGAGGAGGCACATCTTGATGCGACAGGGAGGGCCCCAGATCTCGCAGCGCCCCCAACGCTTTGTCATCGCCAAGCATCGCTCCCGCCGCAAAGTAGATCATGGAGAGATGACAAAAAAGTTGCCCCTCTCTTCGCGTGAGCCTCTCCAGACCTTTTTTTGCGACCCGCCGAGCCTCCTCAATTCGGCCAGACGACAATAAATTCTGCGCCCGCCACCGCGCGCGCTCACTGTCGATCTCCACTCCACCCGGGGGCCCATCGTCGAGCGCGGCGAGTCCCTGGGAATAGCGGCCCAACTCAAAGTAGAGCCTGGCGAGTAGGACGTCTTCGGTCGGGGACTGCAGGGCTGCCTCCAGCGCAGCAACTTCCGACGGGTCCCAGCCGATCCGCATTACCCCTTCCATCCACACTTCCAGAATGTCGATGCGCTCGGTCGGGCCCGATCTCTTGAGGACCTCGTATAATTGTCGACAGGTCCCGACAAGCTGGGTATACGCACCTACCTCAAGCAATTTCTCCACATGGCGGCGCCAATCGCGGGCAAAAATAACCGATACGTCCGGTGTCGTCCGAAGAGGTGGTCTTCTGGATGCAAAGCCCGACGGCTTCTCCGTGCCCAATTCGCTGTTTATGGCCTCGAATAAATGGACCGGTCGGGTTCCATGAGTCTGGACCAATTCCTCCCACCTGGCCGAAGGAATCTCTCGCACCTCGGCCAGCAGCGTTCTCACTCGCCAGCCAGTCCAGGTCGCCAGGTCGGGACCGCTCAGGGGAATTCGGTGCCCCGCTCCAGACCACGAATCCTTCGGGCTCGTGGTCGCCAACAACGACAGTCGGGACTCCGAACTGCTTTCGTCGACGTCGGACCCCTGTGTCTTGAACCAATGGGCCCAGAACGCTCGGATATCCGGGGCGGCCACATCAAAGTCGTCCCACAACAACAGGATATCGCCCTCCGGCAACGCTTGTCGCAATCGGTCGGTCCAGGTCGCAAATACATGGAGTCGATCACCTGTCACGGTTGGAAGGTCGGAGTTGCCATCTTCGTCGAGGGCCGCAATCAATTGCCGCAGCGGCTCCCAGGGCTCGCTGTTGGAGGAGACCTCCCGTCGCCCCAGTAGCTTGGGAC
>SKNI01000066.1 GCA_007120615.1 Myxococcales bacterium
CCCCTCCAGTCCCAGCGCTCTCCTCATTCGCACTGTCCCCAGCGGGAGGCTCACCACATCCGACACCTGGGCATCCTCATCAAACCATAAAAACTCCAGGCTCCCCCCGCCGATATCGAGCACCACCTCCAGTCCCTGCGGCGACCCGAGAGCATGGCAGATGGCATCGCTGGTGAGCGCCGCCTCCTCCACCCCGGAGATGACCTCCAATTCGATATTTGACCCGGCGGCGATCTCTTCGATCAACGCCTGACCATTCTTTGCCCTGCGAAGGGCGCTGGTGGCGACGGCGCGATGAGTTACCACCTGATGTCGCTGGAAGAGAGCGGCGAAATGAGAAAAGGCATCCGCCGTCGCCTTTGTGGTGGACGGACTCAGCGAGCCCCCGGCAAAGACATCATCTCCCAGGCATATCGGCCATCGCTCTTTGTGGAGCACCACGAAGTGCTCCGGTCCGTGGACCTGGGCGACGACGACGCGAATCGCCGTCGAGCCCGTGTCCACCACACCGATATGTCTGGGACGAGGGCTCTTCATAGGCGCCAGAGTGGCAACAATTCGTCCGATGGCTCGTAGGAGAGGTCCTCGATCTGCAGCAGTCCGCCGACGGATTCCCTCAGCCTCCGGTTGACCTCAGCCACTCTCAGGCTTCCGTTGATGCGCTCCAACTCGCGCCCTTCGGTCTGAACCACAAATTCATCGCGCAACATTTGCTGATATTGCAAAAAGGAATCGTAGAGGTTGGGCGACAGATCGAGATCTCGCCCGGTTTCCCAATAACTGACCGAGTTCTGCTTCTCAAACAACCGGTCAAACGCATCCGTCGGTGGGATATCGAGATGAAATAAGAGATCCGGCTTCACCGCGAATTCATAGATCTTGGAGAGATAATCTCGCCCCATTCCCCGCACAGCCGCCCGGGTCATCAAGGTGTAAATATAGCGGTCGGCAAGGACCACAAAGCCTCCCTGCAGGGCCGGGATGATGCGGTTGGCCAACTGGTCGAAAAAGTCGGTGGCGTAGAGCAGCGCCATCGTCAACGGCTGAAGCTCATTGCTCGACAGCAGAGCGTCGATATTCTCAGCAAGCAGACGGGAGCGCCGAAGCCCCATGGTCTGCACGGCGTGGCCCTGAATCTCCAGCCACTCCGTCAATAACTTGATCTGCGTCGACCGTCCCGACCCATCGGGCCCCTCAATGACGATCAACTGGCCGGACAAGGTCTTCGGATCGAGATGGGGAAGGTGAACGTCGAATTCATTGGCCTCCAGGCCTCCGGCCATCACCCCGCCCTGCCCGGCTCCAAGATCTTCACTCGACGGTGCTACTCCCTGGACTGAATCATGGGTCGTCATTGGTCACCTCGGTTCAATTCAAATCGGGACAAATCAATCTTCGAAGCCACCACTTCGCGGACCTGCTCCTGCTGGGTGGCCACGGGCTGGAGGGCATCGATCTGGATGAAGTCGTCTCGTTTTACCATGGCGTCGTACTGATCTTGAATCCGCCCCTGAAAAATCTTGAAACTCTCCAGCGGATTGAGGGAAAACCCCATATCCATCCCCGCTTCGTGGTAGCTCAGCTGAGACCGACCACCCAGGATTCGTCGCAGCGACACATCCACAGAGCCTCGAAAATAAAACGTGATATCGGGCTTGGGAGCAAAACTATACAGCTTTCGTACCCAATCCACGGGCATTCCCCGTCCGCCGTCACGGGCGATCCCCGTGTAGAGATAGCGATCCGCCAGGACCAGATAGCCCGCCGACAAAAGTGGGATGATCTGACGCTCGCAGCGATCGGCGAAGTCGGCGGCGTGGATCATGCTGAACGTCGTCGGCGTCAGCATCCGACCCTTCTTGCCCCGCGAGGTCACAGACGCCACCAGGGGCGACGAGTTCCACTCCGTAAAGTGCATTTTATAATTGCTGAGCTCCAGCCAGCGCCGCAGCAGATAGAGCTGGGTGCTTTTGCCGGAGCCGTCGATGCCCTCGACAACGATCAACGCCCCCGGATAGTCCCGCTCTTTCCGCGCTGGTGCTTCCCCTCCGAGCGGTAGGGCAGCTCGTTTCATTCCCTCTTGCGATTCATTCATTACTTCCGTCTCTTTTACTGAAATGGATCAATTGTCTCAGTCCATCTAATCCCGGTGCTACCACTGCGTACAACCTACCGACCCTATTTTTCATCCCCTCTCCGTTTCTACAAGCAACAATTCAGTGACAATAACAATTCAGTGACAAGGTGGGTCCGGGTTGGTGAAGGTGCATCGCAAAATCAAGTACGAGAGCCTGAGAGTAGACACCTGGTCTCTCGACCTTGATGTGGTTCTATCGTTTGAAAGACTTGCAAAGGGATGCAAACATCTCTAAACTGACGGGTACAACCCTTACGTTTTGGAAGGGAGAATTTGAAGCCCCGGCGGAGTTGAACACGTTCGCGTGATCAACCTCCCGGACCCGATTTTGGAATATTTTCACTTAATGTATTGGTCTATCAAATGACATCTAAAAGGTTGAAGTAATGAAGAGAAATGGTCGGTCAAAGCTATGGATTGCACTCGTTATTTTTGGTTTTTTTGGTCTGTTGGTAGGCTGTGGAAATGACCCGGTGGAGGATACCGAAGACGTGGGAATCGCCGACACCGGTGGAGATTCCGATGACACCGGCGACCCGGAAGAAGATGCAGGCGATTTGGATGATTCTTCCCTGGGCCTGACGTTTTCGACCGAGCCTCCTGCAACGATTACTGCCGGAGATTCCTTCGAGGTCGTCGTCAGTCTTGTCGACGAAGATGATCAGGCTGCTGAGATGGGCGGGTTGGAGATCGTGCTGGAGCTCAACGATAGTGAGTTTTCAACTGGTGATGCCCAGGCGACCTCGCTCACCAACACATCAGGGGTTGCGACCTTCTCGTTAACCATCGAGGTGGCCCACACCGGACTC
>SKNI01000072.1 GCA_007120615.1 Myxococcales bacterium
GCAACCAGTGCCGGGGTAATGAGAACCACCAGCACGACCAAGGCCAGCGCCTCCAGCACTACTCGGACATCGGGGAAGGAAACCAGCGCTCCCAACGAGATGAAAAATACGACCAGGAAGAAGTCACTGAGCGAGGTGATCAACCCCCGAACCAGGGAGCGGGTGGGAAAGCTGGAAAGCGACAACCCAGCAAGGAATGCGCCCACCACCAGCGGAACCCCTCCCATATGAGAAATGCCGACAAAACCAAAGAGAAGGGCCAGCACGATTAACAACAGGGTTTCATCTTCCCCACGATAACGCTGCACCGCCGCCGGTAAGACCCACTTGCCCATCACCACCGTCAGCACCACCAGCCCCGCTGCCACCTCCAGCGTCAAGAGCATCGAAGCCGGGTCCTCGTGTGATAACGCCGTCAACAACACCAGCGCCCCGATCACCAGAACATCCTGCAAGAGCAGTACACCGATGATCATGCGGCCGAAGGACTCAAAGAGTTCCTGGCGTGTCTTCAACAGACGCACCACCACAAGCGTAGAACTGGCCGAGATGGCCAGCGCCACATAGAGGGTCTCCTCCAATGAGTATCCTGTGCGCAGCACCATCCATGCCGCCAAAAACCCCAGGGCCCCGAATTGAATTAACCCTACCTTTAACGCCAGGTCGTTCTGCTTGCCCACCCGTGTGGGCGACATATCAATCCCGGCCGCAAAGACCAGAAAGACAAGCCCCACCTCCAGGATGCTGATCACGAACTCTCGGTCCGGCATCGCCCCCATTGCAGTCAGACCGACTCCCATCACGATCAGCAGCGGAACCACAGGAAGGCGGGTCGCACGACCAATCCCGTACACTACCGCTGCTGCAACCAGAATCGCCGTTATCTCAAGCATCGTCGGCCTCCGGTCCTACTAGTCCCTTCAGGCTCTTCCACTCTCGACGAACGCCGTCGCGGCGCGGTTCGATCAAGAAATCAACTCCCAATTCCTTCAACGAGTCAACCACGGAGTCGTCGAAGGCATGGATCGCTGTGGGTATCGACTCTTGCTTGCCCTGATAGGCGAGTAGACGGTTGGTATCTTCGATGTGGAGTGCACTTACGAGCAACTTCGCTCGGCTCAGCCCGGCGGCATCGAGCACCGACTTATATTCCACATTGCCGAGCATCGTTCGACAGGGCAGATCGTCCAATTTGGACATGTCCGTGTCCAGGGCCAATACAGACTCCCCATTCTCGCAGAGACGCCGCACCAGCGCCCGCCCAAGACCATTCATCCCGACCACGATCACATGATCGGACAACCCCGCTGCCACCTCCGGCTTCTCACGATCGGCAGCTCCGAAGAGCCCCAGGATTCCGGTCTTTTTCATCCACCGATAGAGGTGATCGCTATATAAAATCATATAGGAAGACACCCCGATGGTGACCAGCCCTACCAGCGCCACGATCGAGAGGATATCGGCCCCAATCAATCCCGCCGCCAATCCCATGGTCGCAAAGATAAACGAAAATTCGCTGATCTGAGCCACGGTCACGCTGGTGGAAAACGAAGTCTCTTCGTCGTATCCGCTGCGAGCGATAATAAACATGAAAATCAGCGGATTTCCGATCAAGACGAAAAGAGATAACGCTACCACCGCACCCATATATTCTAGCGCGGCATCGAGTTGCATCTGCAACCCGAGGGTCACAAAGAAGATGGCGATAAAGAAGTTCATCAACGGATGAACCCGCCGACGCAAGTCATGGTTATAGGGCAGTTGCGCCAGGCTCAAGCCCGCAAGAAAGGCCCCGATCACCAGGCTCAGATCCAGAGCAACGCTGGCGTAGACGAATAGAAAACACCAGCATAGACTCCACAAAAACAGCGTATCCGGACGCCGGGCTGCCCATTGGAAGGGCCGCGGCAAAATCCACCGGGCTGCCACCAACGCCACCACCAATAACGCTCCCGTTCCAGCGAAGGCGATCCCAATATCTAAGGCCATCGCTGAGAATTCGGGATCTTCCTCACTTCCCGCCATTCCTGCAAGTAGGGTCAACGCCGCGATCACGACCATATCCTGGACCAGAAAGATTCCCACTGCGATCCGCCCGTAAAGACTGTCGAGGTCCCCTTTCTGATCGAGCAATTTTACGACCACCACCGTACTACTGAAGGTCAAAGCCACGGCCAAAAAGATCGCCTCGATCGGCTCAAAACCGAGCAGCGAACTCAGCGCAAACCCTCCAGCCGCGGTAAAAACCACCTGCCCCAGGCCGGCCAGCACCGCGACCTTTCCCACATCCTTGATCTTATCGAGGCTCAGTTCCAGACCGACCACAAAGAGCAATAAAGCGATCCCGAATTCGGCGATCAGCTCCACGTCATGGGTCACCTCTACAATCCCGAAAGCCGGCCCTAAAATCAGGCCCGCCGCGATATAGGCCACGATCGAGGGCATTCGAATGCGGTCGGCGAGCAGGACGACTATCAGACCACCACAGATGATCCACCCTAGATCGGCGAGTAGAGTTACGTCGAACAATCCAGTTTGCTCCAGCTTCAGATCAAAATTATCAATTCGTCTTCGTTAACCAAGACTCAGGCCTCGTATAAACTACTTGACCTCCCTCGTCGACAGGCACTTTTTTTTGTATTACCCTTGCTCCCGTGATGAATTCTAAAATTCGAGTCCAACGACTTATCAGGAGACTCTGAGATGAGCCTTTCCTCGCGTCAAATCTTTCGCTCCTCTGCAAGCCTCGCCGTTCTGGTCGCTCTGATCGCGCTCGCCGGCTGTGAGCCGGAGTTCACCGACCACATCTGCGAATCCGACAATGACTGTTTCGCCGACGAGCAATGCGTCGCCGAACGTTGCGTAATGGCATCGGATCTCGATGTGGGACCCGACGCCGACGAGCCCGACGCCGACGAGCCCGACGCCGACGAGCCCGACGCCGA
>SKNI01000203.1 GCA_007120615.1 Myxococcales bacterium
AAAAAAGCGCTTTTTCTGTTATGCGGACGGGGACGTCCGCGCTCCGATTCGGCTGCCTTGTCGCGGCATGCTCCGGTCGGTAGACTGCAATATAACTGACGTTCCTTCAACTCCCGTGCTCGAGTTTGAGATGAGAACCTGCCTCGTCGCTTTTTTTGTGGACCGCCCTGGTCGGCTGTGAGCCCACGGGAGAGGTGCTAGAGTTGAGTCATTCGTCACAGTGACCGCAGCGCGGACGGGGACGTCCGCGCTTTGTGTATAGGTTTGGACCCGAGGTTGTATTTTCTCCCCGGGCGCCCAGATGAATCGACAGAGATTAAAAAACGTAGCCCTCTTCCTGGCGATATCGCTCTTTATCGCCGGATGGACGGTGCTGCTCTATTTTTACAGCCCTTCCGAGGTCATCGCCTGGCTGGGGGTGACCAACTCTTATTTTGTGGCCTTTTTTATCTCGGTGGTGGGCGCCATCGCTTCGATCACGCCGTTTTCCACCTATCCGGCGGTCTATACCATGGCCGCCGGCGGGGTAAACCCCTTCGGGCTGGTCGTCCTGGCGGCGGTGGGATTGACCATCGGGGATTTGATCTTTGTCTATTTCGGCATCTCCGCCCGCAACGCGCTGCCCGAGAAATTTCATAAATTCGTGGAGCGACTCTTGCGGTGGCTCACCTCGAAGTCGACCCGGTTTATTCAGGCTTTCGTCTTTGTCTGGGTGGGATTTTTGCCGCTGGCCAATAATCTTATCAGCGCCCCCCTGGCGATCACGGGCTTTCCCGTCAAAAAACTGCTGCTGCCCCTGCTTTTGGGAAATATGATGTTTCCGATTCTGGCCGCCACCGCCGGAATTTACGGATTTATTTAGCCTGCATTTTTCATGACCCAACTACTGCGGCTCATCAGCCCCAAGATCCCTGCATTTTACTCCTCGACGATGCGATGCATCGCCTGTGGGGCTCAATTTTGGGTTCTTGACGCTGACTTTGCCTCGTTATGTTGTCTCATGAAAATTGCAGGCGAGATCGGTTGATCTACCAATTCATTCGAAAATCGTCGGGATTAAATCTCTTGGTGCGCAGCCAATATTCAAAGGTATAGCCCGGCCAGAGGGTGGTATTTTTGCCGCTATCCTCCTGGTACCAGCTCTGACAACCGGATTGCCAGACCGTATCCTTCATGCGCTGTTGAAGGGTCTCGTTGAAGCGTCGATGAACGGCGGGGCGGACCTCCAGAGAGGGTAGATTCTCGTGGAGCAAGGTCTCGATGCACTGGCGCACCAGGTTGACCTGGGCCTCGATCATAAAGACGATCGAGTTGTGGCCGAGCCCCGTATTGGGTCCCACCAACATGAAGAGATTGGGAAACCCCGAAACGGCGAGGCCGTAATAGGCTTCGGCACCCTCTCGCCAGGCCTGGTTTAGGTCCCGCCCGTCGCGGCCGGTGATCTGGAAATAAGACAAAAAGTCGGTGGCGTGAAATCCGGTGGCCAATACCACGGCGTCGAGCTCTCGATGGGAGCCGTCTTTTGCCACCACGCCCTCCGGAGTAAAGCGCTCCACGGCGTGGGGAACGAGCTCCACATTGGACCGGGCCAGGGCGGGATAATATTTATCGGTCAGGGTTACCCGCTTGCAGCCGATCGAATAATCGGGCGTGACCCATTGCCGCATCTGAGGGTCATCAAAGACGCTTCGAATGTATCGCTTTGCCATCCATTCAAAGAGGCGCATGATCCGTTTTTCCGTCACAAATCCCACGGCGAAGGCCTCATTTCGCCAGTAGATCAGGGAGCGATAAAGCCGTTGAAGCCCGGGGATGGTGGCGAAGAGTTTCTTTTCGAGTTCGCTGTAGGTTCGCTGGGAACGAGGCATCACCCAGGGCGGAGTGCGTTGAAAGACTACCAGCTGGTCGACCTCCTCGGCGATGGCCGGCACGATCTGAATGGCGCTGGCGCCGGTGCCGATGACGCCGACTTTTTTGCCCTTCAGGTCGACGTCGTGATCCCATTGGGCGGAGTGAAACGCCGCCCCCTTAAATTCGGAGAGCCCCTCGATATCGGGGATATTCGGCCGACTCAGAGGCCCGACTCCCAGGATCACTGCCCGAGCCTCGAAGGACTCGCCATTATTGCTCACCAACGTCCAGGCGTGGGTAGACTCGTCGAAATAAGCCTCTTTAATCTCGGTGTTAAACCGGATCTTATTGTAGAGATCGTATTTCTCGGCGCAGCGCAGCAGGTAGTCCTGGATCTCGGGCTGCGGACTATAGGTGCACGACCAATTCGGGTTGAGCTCAAAGGAGTAGGAGTAGAGATGAGAGGGGATATCGCAGGCGCATCCCGGATAGGTATTGTCGCGCCAGGTCCCCCCGATCTCCTCGTCAGCCTCCAGAATCACAAAGGATTCGATCCCGGCGCCCTGGAGCTCAATCGCCATGCACATCCCGGCAAACCCGGCCCCCACGATGACGATGGGCAAGTCCTTATCTGGCGCTCTCTTAGCCATGATTAATCTCGGTCTCGTTTGCGACGAACGTATAAGGTCTTATCCACCGTGGCCACCACGTCGTCCTCCTCGTCGAGGATATCAACCGTGAATCGAGGCTCAACTTTTTCACCGGTGGCCGCCTGCACCCGAATCTCCTCGAGGCGCTTAGCAGTCAGCACGAACTCGGCCCGAACCCGTCCCCGTCCGGGTTTCTTGAACTCGATCGTAGATCTTCGATCCCACACCACAAAGTCCGAACCCAGATTCTCCAACACCATCAGCATATAGAATGGGTCGCACATCGAGAAGAGCGAGCCCCCGTAATGAGTGCCCACGTAATTCTTATTATAAAACCGAAGGGTCATCTCCACCCGGACATAACGACGGTCATCGCTCATCTCGGCGACCCGAATCCCGGCGCCCAGATAGGGGGGATAGAGATTCATGAGGTGGGCGAGGTTG
>SKNI01000095.1 GCA_007120615.1 Myxococcales bacterium
CGGTGGAGCGCTTAAAAGTCCTTCGGGAGCTGGAGTCTCTTCGAGCGGCTCAACAGAGCTCCCCGAAGATCAGAATCAGCGGAAATAGTCCCCCTGTTCAGAAGATGATCAAGCTCATCGATCAGGTCGCCGATTCCCGGGCCACCGTGTTGATCACCGGGGAGTCGGGGACCGGCAAAGAGTTGATCGCCCGCCGGGTCCACGACAAGAGCTCCCGGGCCCATATGCCTTTTGTTCGTCTTCACTGCGCGGCCCTGGCGGAGAGTCTCTTGGAGAGTGAACTCTTTGGCCACGAAAAGGGCGCCTTTACCGGGGCCACCATGAAGCGATCCGGTCGTTTTGAGGAGGCTGACGGAGGGACCTTATTTCTCGATGAGATCGCCGAGATTCCCCAGTCGGTGCAGGTGAAATTGCTGCGCTTTCTGCAGCAACGGGAGTTCGAGCGGGTCGGGGGGAATAAGACCCTGGAGGTCGACGTCCGGGTGGTGGCGGCGACCAATCGAGACCTGGACAAAGAGGTTAGGGAGGGCCGGTTTCGAGAGGATCTCTTCTTTCGGCTCAACGTCATTCATATCGAGGCTCCGCCGCTGAGAGCTCGCATGGGTGATGTTCCGGTGCTGGCCCGGGTCTTTCTGGCCAAATACGCCGAGGAAAATAAAAAAGAGGTCCGCGAGATCTGCCCGAAGGCCATCGAACGCCTGGAGAGCTACGACTGGCCCGGCAACGTGCGAGAGCTGGAAAATATCATGGAGCGGGCCGTGGTATTGGTCGACGGCGGGCGGGTAGAGGTCCACCATCTTCCGCCCAATCTGGGCCGCGACGCCGCCTCCACCGGCTCCGAGATTCATATTCCCGGTGCAACGCTGCAGGAATTGGAGCATTATGCGATACTCAAGACCTACGAAGCCACCGGTGGAAGCACATCGGAGACGGCCGATATCCTGGGCATCAGCGTTCGGAAAGTTCAATATCGCCTCCGAGATTATCGCGAAAAGGGCCTCGTAGCCGACTGATGAGAAGGCCAATTTTTGTGATGGGAGATGAGATGAAAGTATTGGATTTGATGACCGACGATCCGATCGTTATTACGCCCGAGCTTTCGGTGGTGAAAGTACTGGCGCTGATGAGAGAAGCGGCGATTCGCCATCTTCCCGTGGTAGACGAAGGCGGAATTCTGGGGATTCTCAGTCGCCGAGATCTCAATTTTATTCACGGGGTTCCCGGGGTCTTTGAGGGGGTCCAAGACGAAGATCTGGAGGAGATTCTGGAAGCTCCCGTAGGAGTGGTCCTCAAGTCCCGGTTTCTCGTCGACCGCGACGTCATCGCTCTCGAGCGCGACGATGAGCTCAAAAAAGCGGTCGATCTCTTCGTCTCCACCAGCGTGGGAGCTCTTCCGGTCATCGATGAAAATGGCGAGGTGGTCGGGATCTTGAGCGCGATCGATGTCCTTCGATGGGTGGCCGATGACGTGCTTGGGGAATGAAATCAACCCGAACTTGCCGCCCGATTGAGCAACCGCCGCTTCGATGCGAGCCCGGTATGGATTCCGACCTCGACGTGGAATGCACCTTTTATGCGCCGGGAAGATGAGAGTGGAGCGTCTCTTCTAGAGGCCCTCGGAGAAGGTCATCGCCGCGGAGTTGATGCAATGTCGAAGGCCGGTGGGGGCAGGGCCGTCGGGAAAGACGTGTCCTTGATGTCCGCCGCAGCGAGCGCAGTGGACTTCCACGCGGAGCATGCCGTAGCTGTTATCGGCCCGGGTGCCGACGGCCTCATCATTTACGGGCGCCCAGAAGCTGGGCCAGCCGGTGCCCGAATCAAAGCGGGCCTGCGAAGAATAAAGAGGGTGGTCGCAGCCGGCGCAGTGATAGACTCCGTCGCGCTCATTTCCCAATAACTCTCCGGTAAACGCGCGCTCCGTGCCCTCTTCTCGAAGGACATGATATTGCTCCTCGGTGAGACGTTCTTTCCACTCCTCGTCGGTGAGCACGAAGGTGGGCTCGGCGGGCTCGATGGGGATATCTTCGGTGGAGCGGATCAGATCGTGGTCCGATTCCCCGGTGCTGGCGGTGGTGTTGGTTGCGGGCTCATCGTCGGCGACCGTAGAACACCCAACCGCCACGACCAGGGAACACAAAAGAGCTGCGACAGGCCAGCGGGAGAAGAGATTCATTGGATATTCTCGAAAGATTAGCGGGTCGTAAAGTAGACGTCTTCCACCGCGTCGAGATAGGTGCCAAAGAGGCGGTCAATAATACTCTCAAGCCCCTCGTCTCCCGGTAAAATCGCGCTCAGTGGTTCGTCGTCGGGGACGGGGTCAATCGCGCCTTCAATCCAGAAATAATGATGGGCTTCTTCGTTGACCACCCAGTTATACTCCCGATCTTCATCGGGGGGGCTCGATCCGTTGGTGGTGATCGGACTGCTCTGAACAAACCAGGGGATCTCCGGATCCAGGGTGCGCCCTTCTTCGAAGAAGACCGAGAAATCCAGGGTGGTCTGGGGGAGTCGATCGGGAATCGTGGTGGGACCGTCGAGGGCGTGACCGGCGGCGGCCAAGACCTTGTCCAGGCGGTAGGCTTCGGCCTCCGGGATATTTTCCCAGGTCAGGGTGGTAGAGGACGGCTCTTCCAGACCGAAGACGATGGCATCGCGGGCCATGGCCAGGGCGTGCCTCATCGACGACCGCGACGCGGAGAGTCTCTCCGGCGATGAGATTCGTCGAAAGAGATGGCCGTCGAGATAATCGACCATATAGTCGTTTTCCTCAAAGCCCGGCACGAAATTAGAATCGTCGAGGTTAACGTCCCACGCTCCAAAAGCGGTGGCCAGATCCCAGTGGTGTTCATAGGCCGCGACGAAATAAACGGCGCTTCGAAATAAGGCGATACCGGCGCGCAAGGTGGCCAACTCGGAGCGACCTATGGAGAGGTC
>SKNI01000363.1 GCA_007120615.1 Myxococcales bacterium
CGCTGGCATAGCGCCCCGCCGCGACGGCGCGCTCAGCCAGGATCGCCGCCGCCGTGTGGAGACCATAGGTTTGGTGGGCAGGTCTTAGAGGATCCTCGGTCTCCTCTGGAGCCGCGGTGGCCAGTTCGACCAGCGCCTCCAGATCAGCGTCGTCGAAGCGCTCGACGGCGAACTCGACGGCGTCCTTGATGGCGTTGTCGCCTTCGATATTGAGGACCCACTGCGCTCGCTGCTTCGGGGTGGCTTTGTCGAAGGCGAGATCCCACCAGCGAATCACACGGGTCTTCGGGCCGGCCTCGCCGCCATATTCGGCCAGCTTCTGAGCCAGCACCTCGTCACCAAATACGCTGCGCGCCTCCTCCAAATTCTGGGTCTTGGGCAGATTATAGACCAGGTCGAGGGCAACCTCGTCGATGGTGCCGGCCGGCAACTCCTGGGCCTCCAGCACCCCACGGCGCGCCAGCGCATAGGCCAGTCCACGCTGGAGCAGACCCTCCAGACGGGACCACTGTTGGGCAAAGAGCTCTCGGCCCTCCTCAAACTTTTTGTCCAACATGATGTCCAAATCCCGATGCCAGGCGGGGAGTTCGCCTCGCTGTCGGACGTCGAGTTCCTTGTCGCAGAAGCTGGTCTCCGGGCCGGAGTTCTCATTCAGCCAACTCGACAAGGCCTCCCAATAAGTCAGCAGATCAGCAGCCGAGTAGCTCGCTGCGTCGGCCTTTTTCAGGTAGTACCAATAGCTAAACATCACTGGCGGTTCGATCGTCTCATCGACAAATGCTTCCCACAACAGCGCGCCCGCTGCAGGAGGTTCGAACTCTTCGTCGATCAACGTCAATCGCTTGAATGTATCGTCGGTGCTTGAAAAGATCTCCTCAAGTCGCTGCTTTGTCATCACCTTATCCTTTATATTTCCGGCTATAATCGAATTGGGGCCCTTTCGGCCAGTTAAGTCCCCATCCTTGTGTAATTTTGATTCGACCGATCTCATCGCGCGCATCGTCGAACCGTCGCAACGCCGCCATTGGTGCAGACGACCGGCGATGGGCCGCAGGCTAAGTGACGTTGTACTATTAGGCTTTTTTGATGACGAAATCAATGAGCACTAACAAGGAGAAGACGATGGGCGACATTGAGATTGAGATTAATTGCGGAATCATCCAAGCCCTGATTTTGGGTCCGTGGTCCTTTGTCACCTAAAGCTCGACTCAGTGGCTCCCGGACCAATTAGAAAACCGGCCACCATCTGCGCAAAAGCCCACGCACACGGGCCAGTGCGCTCATTTCGGTCCACAGTGTTCTGCGCCGGTGCTGCGAGTGGAAAATCGCACTCCCCATTGTTCTGAGTCTAGATTTTGTGTAGAAATTCGAATCGAGCTGTCAGTTATCAAAGGAGAGACCATGTCGCCTGAACTTCGTGCCTTTGTCATCGAAATGGCCAATAGCGGTGCTGATCTTCAGCTTCAACTGATTGAGGAGAATTATCTCGAGCACGAGGCATTTGATCCTCGTCCCTCCGATGAATCGTCTCTTAAAGCCGCCTGGGAATCCTTTCTCGATCACGTAGATGAGCCCTGGTGGCATCTCTTGGAAGAAGTGAGCGACGAGGTCTCCGAAGAAGAACTTCCGGAAGCCAAAGAACTTCTCATCGAGACCTTTAGCGAACGAATTCTTGACGGAATTCGTGCCCAACTCGGTCTGAGGTGATGCCACACCTTTATTCGGATCATAATTGAACAACAACGATTCTTTTTCGGGAGAAGAAAATGAATGAATTGAGTATGGACGATGCCCTTAGAAAACTGCTTCAGCTTTTCTTCGAAGATGCCACGGAAGATATGCTCGAAGGGATCGATGATGTGGAAGTGGAGATCGAGGAACTCGTCGATGGAGCATTTCTCGAAATCGACCAATACAGCCAGGACGCCAATAATATCTTCGTCCTCGCCGGCATTCCCCTGTCGAACGGTCAGCGCTATTCCATCAACGCAAACCTGATTTGGGATGATGATAAGGAGGACTGGATTCCCTTCTTCGACGGAAATGGTCCAAATGATGCCTATTTTAAGCCTGCCGAAAAAGGCGGCTATCAGATCGTGTGGATGGATTAGAAGGCGTCGCGACGACGTGCGCTGCCCCATACTTTTTTGACTGAAAAGACCCTTTTAGACCAAGTGACCCTGCTATGTCTGATATTCGAGGAAAATCAATCGCCCTTGCTGGCACATTCACCACACTGGGGAAATCCCACTCCGACATTGCCACCGAGTTGGACTCCCTGGGCGCCATCTATGCAGACAACTTCACCCAGAAGACCGATATTCTGGTCTACGGAGATATGCCTGGAGAGGCCCTGGAGGAGGGCCGAGCTCGCAACGCTCCGTGGAATACCCACACCGAAGATGTCGAGATCCGCGACGAAGCGTGGTTGATGGAAATTCTCAGCGGCGAGAAGGCCGTCGTCGAGCCTCTTGAGGGTCCATTATCGGACTTTATCGCCCGCCTCGATAATTATGTGGAGACCCTCCGGGAAAATCCGAATCTCAAGGTCGGCTACTATCGACGAATGCCCGCATCGGCCGCCCACCTCGACAAACTCGCCAACGCCTGGGAGGTGGACCGGTTTAGCGACGACATCCGAAACCTGTACCGCCAGGCAGACGGGTTCGTCTTCTTCTGGGCCGATAAGAATCATCCCAGCTTTCAAGACCGCTGGGCGACTATGAAACGAAGATATAGTTTCGACGAAGTGGTCCATCAGGCTGGCCGAGAGGACCCATCTGCGGAGCGCTGTCAACTCCGCCCCCAGGACATGGAGCACTTTCCCTCCCATCTCGGCGGGGTCTGCTGGATGCTTCCCAGCGCCGATGCATTAAAGCGCAGCAAAGGTTATTACGACTACAACTTCGGAGATGGGCAGGAGGAAGAAA
>SKNI01000749.1 GCA_007120615.1 Myxococcales bacterium
CCTGGAATAAGTATGACTCGTCGTCGCGAGGCAAAATCAGCGCCAAAAGCCCAAAATTGAGCCCCGCAGGCGATGCATCGCATCGTCGAGGAGTGAAATGAAGGGATTTTGGTGCTGATGAGCCACAGCAGACGAGACATGCTTATTCCAGGCGGGCCATACTAAACCTCTCGGTTCAACGGCCCCCCGGACAGGCAGCCTCGCCAATTCGAGACTTCCCCCGACTTCGAGGACATCTATAAATGAATGCAGGCACTCTAAAACGACCCGCCGGCCTCTGCAACCCCTTTCTTGAGTGCCTGGAACGCCGCTTCCCCACCCCGAGAAACCTTCCAGAGCACCTGGAACGCGTTTTCCCGCGACCAGTAGCGTTGCAGAGGGTCTCGAACGCAGGTGTGCAACGCAGAATTGTGGTGGGGAGTGTCTGCAGCGTGTTTTCCGGCCGCGCGGTGCATTACAGGCGGCCTGGAACGCTGGTTGGCAGTGCTGAATAGCTTTCGAGAGGTACATCCTCGCCACACCACCGGTGCGACCAGAAAAGTCCCAAAATTGAATGACACAGAGATTTTCTGCCGTTCAATTCTGTTCGGCGAGCATCTGGTGGGGAAGGTAGACCGAACCCGGTCGTTTCTTGAGATGGCGCAGCGCCGCACGTAGATAATCTCGGGGATTGACGTCGAGCACCCGACAGGTCTCGATCAGCGAGTAGAAGATGGCGGCCGCCTTCATGCCACGCTTTGATTTGGAACCGTAGTGGTTTTTGCGTCCCAAAATCGGTGCGCGAAGCGCCCGCTCGGTGGCGTTATTATCCAGCCACACTTCGGGGTTCTCCACAAAATGCGTCAGTCCCTTCCAATGATTATCAAGATAGCTGATCGCCTTCTCCAGCGATGAGCCTGGCGGGGGTCGAGCCTCGATCTTCCATTTTTTCATGGCCAGAAGCAGCGCGTTGATCCATTCGAGGCGAATATCTTCATCGATCTCGTGGCGTTGCGTCGCGCCCACCACCCGATATAGCTTTGCGATCAAGTCCAACATTCGATCGGCTTCGGTAAAGTCGGGCTCGGCCTTGATGAAATTTCTTCGGGCGTGGACCCAGCAATTGGCGATGGTAAAGGGCGGACCCTCCCGCGTCCCGTTGATATATCCGTCGAGATGCCGTTGATGGACCGCCGGATAAATTGAGATCCCGTCGACGATGAGCCACCCCGAAAAATCACCGAGGATATCGCTGACCGTTTCAGCCGTTTTATTCATCTCGAAGGCGTAATATACGCCGGCTTTACTCGTCAGACCGATGATCTGGGGCTTGGCCAACCCCTTTTTGTTTAGCAGTCGCCACCGGCTTTCGTCGACGCCGACGACGTCCTGGTCTAATTGTTTTTGACCTAAGGCCTCCCAGGTCGGCTCCAGCATATATGCTGCGTGCCACGTCTGGTCCCACAAGGTGTTGGAGCCGATGGTCAGCCCGGCCAATCGCATCTGCTTTTCTTGCCGGGTCAGCGGCATATGCATCATATATTTTTGTTCGATGATGCGAACGGCGCAGTCGATGGAATAGCGGCCGCCCTCGATGAGTCGATCTTCTGCGGGGAGCGCCGTGTCGATATGCTGACAGCAGGACTCGTCGCAGCGGTATTTCTGGCGCTTGACCTGGCGAAGCCGGTACTCCACGTCGACCACATCGACGAGCTCCGATTCCTCGAATTGGCCTTCCATCTCAAGCAAGGTGCCGCCGCATTTGGGACAGATTTGATCCGGCTCATCGAGCTCCAGGATCTCTTCGACGACCTCCAACTCGGGTTGTTCGGTGGGACCGTGTCCGGTTTGCGCCTTCTTTTTTCTCTTCGGTTCATCGGGCCGTCGCCGCTCGGAGCGACCCGAGAGCGGGCTCGCTTCGGCTTGTCCTGTGAGCTGCCGGTTGAGGGCTTCGATCTCTTGAGTCAGGAGTTCTTGCTGCTCCACTCCTTCGGCGGCGGCCAGGCGCGTGATCAACTCAGAGATGCGACGGCGCAGGAGTTCGTTTTCGCGTGTAGCACATTGCGCAAAGGCGCGCAGTCGCTCGATGTCGTTCTCTGTATCTACCTGAATCATGACCCGAATTAGATCATAATCCGATCTACCAAACAACCTCTTTTTGAAGAATTATGGGGAGCGCAAAGAGGTCGTCGCCAGCAGCTTGCAGCCCTCCAAAAAGAGGGACAACTCACTGGCTGAAAGTTCGATGCCCGTCGGGTCTGCGTCGGGGCGATCCCAGAGTCTGGGAAAGGTCCCTTTTAGGCGTCGCTTGTATAAAATGACGTAGCCCGTGCCGTCGAAATACAGGGTCTTCGACAGGGTGCGCCGGCGGTTGACGAATAAGAAGAGGTCTCCGCTTAAGATATCGCGGCAAAAATGCCGCTCTACAAGCCCCATCAAACCGTTATGACCTTTGCGCATATCGCAGGGGCCAGGATAGGCCCATACCTGAATGTGGGCGGGGAGGCCGATCATCTCAACCTCTCTAAGATGCGGCAGGTCTGGTCCACCGAGAGCCCCTCGATGCGCCACCCTCCGGGCGTCACCATCGATACCGGTGGCTCCTTCTGTATCTCAGGCGCCGCAATGCGCACCGGGACGAGACTGGTATCGGACTTGCGGCCCTCACTTCGCTTTATCCATCGAGCGATGGTCCCCCAGGGAATCCCGACTCGCTTGGAGAGTTGGGTCTTGGAGCTTCGGGGAAGTTGCTCGCGAGCATATCGGACGACCTGTTTTCTGAACGCTTCGGGATAACGAAATCTACGGTCTCGGTGCCCGAAGTGCTCCAGTTGCCTGCGAATTGCCTCTAAATTTTTGTCCATTGCCTTCTCTCCGTATGATTGAGTCAACGAAGAGAGACTATCCCCTCAAATTGCTGCTTGTCCCGGGGTGGGGGCGAGGATGTAC
>SKNI01000094.1 GCA_007120615.1 Myxococcales bacterium
ACGGGCGACGGCGGAACCGGCGACGGCGGAACCGGCGACGGCGGAACCGGCGACGGAGGCACGGGAGACGGCGGAACCGGCGACGGAGGCACCGGCGACGGGACCTGTGGAGAGGGAGCTATTGTCGGCCAGGCATGCACCCCGGACGGGTCAGTATTGTCTCAGGCCCAGGTGACCCTCACCGGGGTGGATTGCGACGGTGATGAATTCACCATGGAGATCAACGCCGATAACGATGGAATGTACGAACTCGACAGTGTACCTGCAGGGGATCACACGATGGTGATCAGCGCCGGATCCTTTTCAGCCACCGACGTCATCCGAGTTCACGCCAATGACACCACCGACCTCGCCGCAGATGAAAATAAACTCTGTGTGGGTGGTGGGGACGTAAATATCGCGGTGCTGCAGGGCCTGTGGGATGATGTGGGAACGCTACTTCAGTCCATGGAGATCGACTACGAGGTCCGAGGAAATGACGGTGCTGGTCATCCGCTCACTGGACCTTCCGATTCCCAGGGATTGGAAGATTCTCAGATCTTTTTATCCAACCTGACCGCCGTGATGGAATACGATATTATCTTTATCGAATGCGGCCTTTTATTTGATCGCTTCGGCGGCAATGTTATGCCCCAGGCGATCAATAACCTGCAGGCTTTTGTAGAGGCAGGTAAAAGCCTCTACGTGTCTGATTACGCTCATCCATTTGTTAAGGACGCATTCCCCGATGCAGTCACCTTTTACAATGAAGGAGACGGACATGGAGGAGCGAGAGCGGGACAGGAAAGCCAGACGATTACTGCCGAAGTCATCTCCCCCCAGATGGTCACATTATTGGGTTCGTCGACGGCTGAGCTCTTCTTTAACCTGGATCACTGGACCGTCGCTGAAGCCGCCGGACCCAATACTCAAGTTCACTTTCAGGGTACGGCAGCGTTGCAGGCCGGCGGATCTGTAAGCGACGCTCCGCTGATGGTGAGCTACGACGATCCCAGCGGCGGGACCGTAATTTACACCTCTTTTCATAATAGCGCCCAGGACGGCATGGACGGCGATATGGAAGAGGTCCTGCGGTTTATGATCTTCCAATTGTGAAAAGTTTATTTGATTTGAGTTTCGAAACCCTTGTGAATGGTTATCTGCTTTGAAAAAGGTTTGAATATGCGCATCCTGCAATGGACGGTAATTTCAGTATTGGCACTGGCTCTTACACTTGCAGGCTGCGGCGATGAGGTCGTCGACGGCACTGGTGGTGGCGATTGTCCGGAAGGCTATACCTATAATCCGGTCACCGAAGAGTGCCAGCTGGGCTCGGAAATGGGCGATGGAGATGCATCGGAAGGGGATGGTGACTTTACCGGTGGAGATAGCGATAGCACCGGCGATAGCAGCAGCACCGGTGATAGCAGCAGCACCGGCGATAGCAGCAGCACCGGCGATAGTACCTCCGGAGGCGACGCCGATCAGCCCTGCGGCGACGGACGAATTGAAGGACAGGCATGTAGCCCTGACGGCTCGATCCTGTCGCAGGCCCGGGTTACCCTTACCGGTCAAGATTGTGAGGGAACACCCTTTGAAGTCAGCGTGAGAGCCGACGCCGACGGAAATTACGAATTTGATGATGTGCCTGCCGGCGATCATACCCTGACCATCAGCGCCGGGTCCTTTTCCGCCAGCGATATTGTCCGAGTACATCCCAACGATACGACGGATTTGCGGGGAGACGATAAAAAAATCTGCATCGACGGGGGCGGAGTACCGATCGCCGTTTTGGAAGGTCAATATGACGATGTAGGCAGCCTCCTCCAATCGATGGAGATCGAATATGACTCCATGGGCGGAGATATGTTTAGTTTCGACGGAAGCACGGGAGGAGTGGAGTCCTCCGCAGAGTTCTTGATGGATATCGATCGGATGCTCGAATACCAGATCATCTTCATCGAATGCGGTGGTTTATATTCCGAAATCGAAACCGAGATCGACCTTGGTGATATTGGTTTTGGAGATTTTGATTTTGGTGGCCTGTTTCCCGGCGGCGGCGATGCCTCCATCGATGATGTGATCGCCAACCTGAAGACCTTTGTAGAGTCCGGAGGAAGTCTTTATGCCTCCGACCTGGCCCACCCCTTTATTCAGGAAGCCTTCCCCGAGTCGATGAACTTTTATGGGCAGAGTCATGGTGACGCCAATGTAGGGAGCAGCGGACAGACTATCATCGCCGAAGTGCTCTCAACAGAGATGCTAACCCTGCTCGGAGCGAACACCGCAGAGCTCTACTTCAACTCCCCCGGTTGGGCGGTGGTAGAGGACGGTGGGCCGAGTTCTCTGGTTCATTTTCAGGGTGATGTTGAGACTGGCAGCGGAACCATCGAAGATGCAGCCCTTATGGTCAGCTACGATTATCCCGGCGGTGGAACCGTAATTTATACCTCCTTTCACAACAATGCACAGGGTGGAAGCCTCGGCAATGATATGGAAGACGTATTGCGGTTTATGATCTTCCAGCTTTGAGGATCATTTAGAAACTCGCCAGGCGCAAAGCGCGTCCTCTTTTTAGGGGGCGCGCTTTATTTGAATGAGAAGCAGTCACCGCATGTCCTGGGAAAGGTTTTTTGCATGCACGAACTTCGATGGAAATGGGTTTCGCTTCTGGCGGCGTTGGTCCTGGTTATGGCGGCGGGATGTGGTTCAGATGCCGATTCGGGTGATTTTGAAGGCAACCAGGTCGCCGACGGCGATGGAGGGGAAGTCGACGGTGACGGCGAGCGCCAACCGGGAGACGAGAGCGGCCTGGATGGCTGCGAGGAAGGCGAGCAATTCAATCCGATCAATGGCACCTGCCAGCCCATCGAAGACGAAGGCGATGGGGATTTGGATGAAGATGACGAAGGAGAAGAGGAAGAAGAAGAGGGTCCGGTGCTCGGATGTGGAGCTGGCGCGCTTCACGGACAGGCATGTACGACCGACGGCACGAGACTTCCGGCCGCTACAGTAACGGTGTCGGGGCAAGATTGTGACGGAAATAGCTTTGAGCTAACGACTCAGACCGACCGGGACGGTGTTTTCATGATCGAAGATATTCCCGGCGGACAGCACAATATGACGGTGACCTCCGGATCCTTTTCGGCCCAGCGTCCCGTCGATATTTTCGAGGGCCGCACCAATACGGATCTCTTAGATGACGACGATAAAGTCTGTGTCGACGGTGACGTATCGATCATGGTCATCGAGGGATCCTATGACAACGTTCCCCAACTCCTCAGCGGAATGCAGTTGGACTACGATACGATCGGGATCGGTGACTCCACCAATCTCACCTATTTCTTAAGCGATCCGGAAGCGATGGCGGAGTATGACATCATTTTCTTCGCCTGCGGATCGAGCTTCTCCAATATATCAGACGGATCGGGAGATTTTGATCAGATGATGCATAATATCCGTCGGTTCGTGGAGAATGGAAGTAGTATTTATGCCTCCGATTGGTCCAGCGATTATATCCAGAATACCTTTCCCGAGGCCGTGGATTTTTATACGGACTCACCTCGGGTCGGGGATGGACAACAGACCATTGACGCCGACGTGACCAGTCCTCAGATGCAGACCTTGCTGGGAAGGAATACAGCGGAGCTCTATTTCAATGCGGGAGGTTGGGTGGTGGCGACAAATGCCAGCTCCCCGTCGGTCGTACATTTTCGAGGAGACGCCGAGAAGAGCAACGGTGAGGTCGTATACGGGGCGGCGCTGTTGACGACCTTTACCGAACCCATCGGTGGTGGAACGGTGGTGTATACCTCCTTTCATAATAATGATCAGGTGGATGCGGGAACCGATATGCACGATATCCTCAACTTTTTGATCTTTCAGTTATAGAGCCGAGACATCCGAATGAAGTGGTTGTCTGGCGAGTAATGAGCTGAGGAAGTAAGCCATTGGGTTTGTCGCGAAGCGATAGCAAATTATTGAATGGCGGGGTGATTCTGGCAGTGCTGGGCTGTGTTTTGTGGTCCGAACCGCTTTATGCCGAGACAGGTCAGCAGACCGAGAGCGAAGGCAGCCAGGAGATCGGCGTGGAGACTGAGCTACTACGCTCCTGGCCCACACCGGTTGGCACGTCTCCTTATACGGCCGGAGTCGATAGCACCATCGACGGTGTGACCGTGGTGATTATGGGGCGCGGTGAAGAAGATAGCGCCGAATGCGTGGTCGTAGTCTCCGATGAGTCCCGAGCCCGGGCGTATACCTATCGGCATAATTTTCATCCCACACGGTGTCTTGATGCCCAGGCTCACCCGGAGGGAGGTTTTTTCGTTCGCGGTGAACGAGCCGATCGAGCACCGGAGGAAGTCACCGGATTTACCTCTCGAATCGACGCCGATGGGGAGGTATTGTGGAGTGTGGAAGACCAGCAATTATTAGAGCAGTCCAGTCCACCCGCCGGGCCCGGAGAGTTCACCGGAGTTTATGCCGGAGCCATGGGGACTCTCGCCTACGATGTGGTCAACGATCGGCTGTTCGCGTTGAGTCTGGCAAGGCTCGTGTTGCCCGGCGACGACCGGATCATCACCCAGGCTCATATTCTTCGAGGGGAGAGCGGCCAGCTACGGGTCAATGGTCGTCGTTTCGGCCAACAGCAGCAAGACATCGTGGTGGACGTGGTGGCTCGAAGTGGAAGGTTTCTGGTTCACACCCTCGACGGAAATAGCGAAGCTCCTCAGTTTTTCTCTTATGATGGACAGCGAAGCATCACCCTCATCGGGCCCGCCGGGGAGAATTGGTCGATGCGAGAGATTGTTCCTCCCATCGCTTATCATCCCGATCGAGGAGCGTTTTTACTGTGGATAAATCCCGCGCAGCAAATCCCTCAGGTCACCGGCTTTGACGCAGAGAACAACTTTATCTGGAGCCAGCGATTTGCCACCGAGGCCGAGATCGGCGGAGAGTTGCAAGACCTGGGACGGGCCGATCGGCTGTGGGTCGGAACGGATCTGATGGCGCTGCGGTATCGAAACCAACAATTGCAATATTTTCTGCGGTTCATAGAGCCCACAGATGGGACCGACCTGGGAGTGGTTTCCTGGGAGCAGGTGGCCGAAGTCGATGCCCTGGATCTGGTGCGTGATGAAGACGGGCGGCTGCGTGTTCTGGCCGTCGACCTAACGCAGGGACGAGTATTGGAGTTGGGGCTGGAGTTGGTCGAGGCGCCCTCTGTCCCGAGTGGGGATTCAGACGATCCTGACAATGAGCAAGAGGGCGGCTGCAGCACCTCCGGGGAGACTCCTACAGCGCTGTGGCCGTTGGTAGTAGGTCTATTCTTTTTGGCTGGACAGCGCCGAAGACATTCGTGTCCTTCATTGCCAAAGTGGGGGCCCGGATCTACAGTATAGAGAGTCCGTTCCCACCAATTTCTATCAAGCAAGCAGGCAATACCCATGAGCATGGAATTTGAACGCCAACTCTTACCGGTGGACTCATTCCCGCCCAATCTGCAGATGCATGTCAAAGCCGATGCCCCGCCGAAGATGAAGATGATGGCGGCTCGGGGTATGGTTCCGGCGCCCCCGGCGCAGTTGGTCCAGGTCCTCTTTCAATTGCATTTTGATGCATCGGTCTCCGAAGCGGTGACCTCGGCGCTGGCCGATATGCCGGAGAACGTTCTGGTCTCGGCGCTCAATAAGGGCCAGCCTCCGCAAGTGTTGGACTGGGTCGCAGAGGTTCGAGACGACGGAGCCGTTCAAGAGGCGATCGTCCTCACCAAGGAGGCCCACGACGCCACCATCTGTCGGCTCGCCGAGACCGCCGAAGCTCATGTTTGCGAGATCATCGCCAACAATCAGGTCCGTATTCTTCGATCGCCTGCGATTATTGAGGCCCTCTACAAAAATACCAAAGCCCGAATGTCCACGGTGGACAAGCTCATCGACCTGGCGCAGCGAAATGAGGTCGATTTCTCCGGTCTTCCCGGTCTCAATCAGGCCCTGCGAGGCGGAAGCCTCAAAGACGACGGCACCGGTCTTGATGACGAAGCCTTCAGCAAATTATTGGGCAAAGAGGGCGAGAAAGCCGGCGATGAAGAGGCCCGACTCAAGAAGTTGGAAGATTCCAACCTGACTCGCTCGGAGCGAGCGGCGTTGGAAGCGGAGCTGGCTGCCGAAGGGGATCTGGGAGAGGATGATGACGAAGAGGCCCAGGAAAAGAAAAGGGGTTCAAACCTCTATAAGGAAATCGCCGAGATGAATATCGCTCAAAAGATCCGACTGGCCACCGTGGGCAGTCGGGAGGCGATCAAGATCTTGATTCGGGACTCCAATAAGCTCATTCATATGGCTGCGGTTCAGTCTCCCCGGATGCAGGTCGGTGATATTCGTCGGATGTCAGCGAATAAATCGCTTCCGGAAGGGGTAGTTAAATATATCGCGTCCAACCGCGACTGGACCCGTCATTACGATATCATGGTCAATCTGACGATGAATCCCAAGACCCCCCTCAGCGACGTGATGAGCTTTATGAATCACCTTCGAATTCGGGAATTACGCCAGTTGAGCCGAAACCGCAACGTCTCTCAGCAGGTGGCGAGACTGGCCAAGCAATTGATGAAAAAACGCGGTAATAGATAAATAGATAACACGATCTTCTTCGATTATTTTCCCTTCTTGTCCCCGAGACGAGCCATAGCATGCACGCAAGTCTCCCCCCCTGTGGGTTGTATAAGACGACACAAGCTCTGCCTGGAAAAGAACAATGGGTTCGACAGAATCTCTTGGTCTATTTTCACAATCATTCCCAGCAGGGCCCGCCGCTGATCTTATTGCCCTCCTCCAATCAGCAGAATCGATGGCACTTTCATGAGAAGGGTTATTTGATCCGGGAGCCGGCCTTCGTCTCCACGCTGACGCCCTTAAAAGATGAAGGGCTCTATGTGTTGCGCGAGCCCATCTATCTGTCCCGTGACGAGTTCATCCCGGAGCATACCCTGGTACAGCTGGGCTATACTCGCTCTGCGGACCCCATCTTATTTCTGGCAAAATTTGCCGAGAATACGATCAGCTTTCCGGCCAGTGGCTTAAAATGCACCACCGAGATCTTCGGGATGTTGGAAGACGTCAATTTCGATACGCCCGACAAAGACGACCGGATGCACTAAATTGAGACGCGGAGACGCTGAAACGCGGAGACGCTGAATTGCTGAGGCGCTCGCCCCAGCGTCTCCGCGCCTCAGCAATTCAGCGTTTCCGCGTTTCAGCAATTCAGCGTCTCAGCGTCGCAGTGCTGAGACGCTCGCCGAACGACCCGTAGAAAAGTGACGTGAGTGCAGCGACCGCGCTTCAGGCCAATTTATCGAGGACGATGTCTTTGACCTTGGAGGCATCGTAGCGGCCTTTGATCTTGGGGACCACGGCACCCATGACCTTGCCCATATCGCGGCGGGATTCGGCGCCGGTGTCGGCGATGACCTCATCGACGATCTTGGCGACATCTTCATCGGTGAGGGGCTCGGGAAGGTATTTTTGAATCCACTCGATCTCGCGGCGCTCTTTTGCGGCCATCTCCGGGCGGTCGCCTTCGTCAAAGGCTTCGGCAGATTGGCGTCGCTTTTTAACCTCTTTGGCGAGCACCTTGGTGACGTCTTCGTCGGTGAGCTCGCGCTGCAACTCAATGCCCTGATTTTTGATGCTGGAGTGAAGCATCCGAAGGGTGGTGAGTTTCTCGGTTTCCCGAGCCCGCATGGCGGTTTTGATATCTTCTTTTAAGAGATCGAGTGTTTCGGACATGGTTCTCCGGATGGCCAGAAAGAGAGAGTAGTTCTCAGGAGCGAGTGATCGTATGAGCGATTCCGTCGATGATATCGCGCATGGCTTCATACATGGTCGCTTCACTGAAGATAAGCATGGTGACGTTTTTGCTACCCACTCGAAGAGCGTAGCCCAGAAATTGAATCTCTTCGTCGATGTCGTCTTCTCGGACCAGGACCGCCGAGCCTCGTCCGCGAGTAGCGGCGAAGGCGTTGATGGTGGTCAGGTCGTTGCTTTCGAATTTGACATCGGTAAATTCGAGATCGTCACGGAGTCGGGAGATCGCGTTTTGCAGAGACTGATCGGACTCCGATCCACCTAAGATGACGGTCGTGGATCCGTCGGGATCGGTAGCGGAGATGGCATCATCGGCCCGGGCAACTTCCCAGTTGTCGGGGACCCGAAATTTAACGCCGTAGAGATCGCTCTCCACCCACTGGCCTCCTTCGAGGGCGATATCTTCTTCACCGTCTTCGGCGATTACCTCGCCGTCATCGGCGGGATCATCTTCCTGAACTTCGGGCTCAGCGACTTGATCGGTGGAAGGCTCCTCGGCGGCCGGTTCCGAATCACAGCCGGTGAGTAAACCGATCACCAGCAGAGCGCTCAAAAGGGTGCGTGCCAGCATTTTCATCGTCCAATCCTCGTAGATCTCAATTTTATGATGTGCAACGGTCACTATTGGTCCGTTGTTTTTCCCGGTGGCGGTTGCCAACTATGGGCGATATCGTAGACTGTCACCAGAACCCATGCAAGCATCGACCTTATGAGTGATTCCAAATTTATAGAATGCCCTGAATGTAGCAGCGAGCAGCCGAAATCGGCGCCTTTCTGCCAGAATTGTGGGTTTCGGATCCGCCCGGCAGAGACGATGCGGGAGATGATGGTTCCCTTATCTCGTGAGAGGTTGGACGAATATCTTCAGCGAGATGAGCAGGAGGTCCGCTCTCCTGCGAAAGCCAGGCCACCTCGTCAGATGGTGACGGCGGAGACGACCACCAGGGAGACCAAGGAGGAGCAAGAAGCGGTGTCGCCTGCGGACCGCTCCGCAGACCGCTCGGCAGAACGGTCCGCAGAGATCCCGGCTGCCAAGGAAGACTCTCACACGCTGGTGGAGGGGGTGCGGGCGGTTTCGAAGACGATGGCCATGGAGCCCGTTGGGGGTCTTTCCGAAGACACCGAGGCGGCACAGGGAAAGTCCGACAAGTTAGAGGCTGTGGAAGCAGCGCCCGTCAATCCGGGGCCCCGGGGACGCACGAAGCGTACCGGGCGCCTCGTGCTGGGGACTGTAGTGACAGTAGCGGCAGCGATCGGGTTTTTGAGCTGGATACACGGTCAAGATCGGGTCGATGAGGTGGCCGCGGCGACTAATGTGGAGCTTCCCGAGCCTCGGGTCATCGACATCGAAGAGGGCCCGTTTCGCCGGGGACTCGATGACGAATCCCAATCGTTTATCATGCAGCTCTGCCACCGGATGCACCGCGAGCCGGGAGACAATTGCGAACGGGATCGGTTATTGGACGGAGAGTTTCCCCGTCAGACCGTGCGGATGCCGGCGTATGGAATCGACTCCGGGCCGGTTCGAAATATGGACTACCAACAATGCGTAGATGCCGGAGAATGTGCCGCGATTTCCTTCGATGATTGTCATATCTGGACCCCTCAGGGCCGTCAGATCGGAGTGCGCATGCCGCGGGCCCTCCTGCGTGAAGAGCGCCCGGTGGTATGCGTAAATCAGGCCGAGGCTCGACAATATTGTCGCTGGAAAGATGGGGATTTGCCCACTCACAATCAATGGGAGAAAGCCGCCCGAGGACGGGACGGCGACCTCTTTCCCTGGGGCGGTTTCTGGGAGGCGGACCTGGCCAATTGGGGCGAACAGGACATCATGCGGGCGTCCGTGGCCGGAAAGCTCGACGGCTATCCCTGGACCTCTCCGCCGGGGGCCTTCCCCGACGGCCGGAGTCCCTACGGGCTCGACGATATGGCAGGCAACGTCGCGGAGTGGATCCGAGGCGACGACGAATTAGAGGGCTACGTCCGCGGGGGTAGCTGGATCAGCACCCCCTTTGAGATGCGCACCACCGCTCGCCAGGCCCGAGACGTGGAGTCCAGACGCACGGATATTGGGTTTCGCTGCGTGTATTGATGAACAAGGTCAAGGGCAAGGGAAATCGCGTCTTGGCGGTTCTCTGCCTCTTTGCGATTGCCCTTGCCCTTCTCCCCTCCTCTCCTTACGCCACGCGGCTCGTCCATCGTTGACTGAATAGAGTGCAAGCCTGTTGGATAGCCAGGCGGTCATCGTCGGTTGGGTCTTGGAAATGGCCCTCTTTCGATCGTCGTTGCAGGCGAATCACACCGTCTTGTTCGGGGGATAGTCCGGCCTGGCGGGCCAGCTTCCATTCTACGGGGTGGAGTTCGTCCGGCGAAATTCGGTAGGCCCGACACCAGGAGACTCCGGCACCGGAGTTGGCCGGTCTGGAGGCTCGCAATGCGGCGATGCGGTATTGATTCCAGTCGGCGCGGCTCTCGAAGAGGAGCAGGTGGGGCCCGCCTGTCACGTCTTCGATCCAGGCGTGGCGGCCGTCATCGAGGGTGATATGGCGAGGGATTTTATCGCCGTCGTTAAAGAGTGCGGCTTCCAGCTCCGAGAAGGAGTCGTCCAGGCATCGCAGGCCCCGTTGCAGATCGCAGGGCTCATACGAAGCGGCCCGGATCTGCAGGTGTGAGAGGACGTGTTCCAGTAGAATTCGGGCGCCCAATTCTCTCATGAAGTTCGACCAGGTGTCGTGATCGCTGGCGCCGAAGGCGCGAAGTAGTGCCATGATGAGCGATGCGGAGCCCGGGCAGGACTTAGAGACCGGCTGGGAGCAAAAGACAAGTGGAAGCGTTGAAGCATATAGCCCGGGGGGATCGAGATGGATGAGCCGCAACGCCACGGTGCTGTTGACCGGAGGCGGAGTACGACCCTCGACCCAAAAGACCCTATAGCCCCGTTGATAGCGTAGACAGCGAACGGTCATGATGGAGTCATCAACGGACTCCACGGCGTAGAGATCCCAGTTGGTCGCCGCCAGTTCCCGGTGAACCAGAGCATCGACGATGGTGGGGTGATTGGAGGGGGCCAGACTGGCCAAGTTTTCTGAGCCATTGTCGAGCACATCCCATTCCGCAATATGTGCTCTGGCGGTGGCGTCGATGGTGGTG
>SKNI01000527.1 GCA_007120615.1 Myxococcales bacterium
ATTACAGACGTACCTCGTGGGAGGATTGACCGCCGGCGCCGTCAAAGGGTGATTTGCGCTTGCCTTCGGGATTGGAATAGCAAAGAAGGCGGGAAAGAAGGGCCTGAATATCGCGATCAAAGGGAGCGAGTTCCAGGATGCGGTGGCAGAGATCGGTGGCCTCTTCGAGTTGGATAGTGCGGTGGGCACGGGCGACCAGACGCCGCAGGTGGTCGGTGACCTCCGAGATGATCGGGGGGTGAAGTTTAGCGCGGCGAAGGGCCCGGCGGTGTTCGGGGCGGCAGAGCAGATCGAAGGCGATTCCCAGACGTCGAAGATGTTGGTCTTTCTCGGGCTGGGTGGAGGCCAGGAGTTTGAGTTCCGAGTACCGGCGGCGAATCTCGGAGTCATGGGCGGACCAGTGAATGGCGAAGTATTCAAAGGGGTCATCGGTCGACATCAACGGGGTAGGAGGGTCGACGAGGAGGTCGGCGGCCTCCAGGGCGCTCAGAAAGTCACAGACTGTATGCAGTGGTAAGGAGGTCTGGTTCAAAAGGTCGTCGAGATTGAGAAATCCGGAGCGCAGGGCAATGACCATGGGGATCAGCTGTGGAGAAAAGGCGATGGCTGAGGCCGGAGCGGGCAGGTCGGGCCGAAGTTGGAAGTGGCGGTCGCTAAAGTCTCGAGGGGTGGGGCGATGCCGAAGGATCTGGGCGCCAAGCGGGATGTCATTGAAGTCCCAAGGCTCGTCTTCTGGGAGAGCTCGACCAAGCCGAATCGCTCCCAGTCGCCAGCTCAAGGTGGGCTCGTCTACGACGGCTACGGAGTGCTCGGCGTAGATGTCGACCTTGAGTCGTGCGATCAACGGGAGTTTGAAGGATGTGCAGGGAGATTGGAGGACGAGCAGGATAGTAATCGGCCTGGTCCGGGGCAGGTGAGCGCAGAGGTGAACTTTGCGTGTGGCCATGATCTGATACCACAATGCTTTCCACTGGCGCTGCGAGCGCAGGGTAAGTCGGTAGACCGCCTCGCATCGATTGGGAAAATACAGCGGATAAGCCCGATGGGAGATGTCCGACTGCAACGCTCCCGGCGGTCCTGGAAAATGATGATCGGCGACGAATGAATCGATGCTCTCCACTGGCTCCCCCCTGGGATCTTTCGGTGGTGAAAATGATCGGATTTATAACGTAAGACGGGGCGGAGATCTTGCAATCAAAAAGACATCGTGCACAATGACGGCGGGATACGTTGGTAGTATCAATCTTGTATACAGGTCGTAGATGAAACGTCATCACATCATTTTGGTTCCCGGTTTTTTCGGATTCTCAAATCTGGGTGGGATCACCTATTTTCATCACGTTCGAGAAGTATTGGAGGAAGCGTTTGAAGCGCGAGGGCTAGAAGCGAATGTGATCTCGGTGTCGACCTATCCGACCGGATCGATTCGGCGGCGGGCGTCGCGGATCGCGGAGACGCTTCAGGAGCAGGTCGATGATGATGGTCCGATTCATCTCATCGGGCATTCTACGGGAGGGCTCGATACTCGGCTGATGGTAACGCCCAACGTGTCGCTTCCCACGGAGGTAGATGTCCAGCCCTGGGCCCGCCGGGTACGTTCGGTGGTAACGATCGCTACTCCTCATCTTGGGACACCGATGGCGTCGCTGTTCAACAGCGTCTTCGGGCAGAATCTGATGTGGGCGATTACGTTGGGTACGATCTACACGCTTCGGTTTGGTAAATTACCTCTTCGGGCGCTGGTGGAGTTGGTGGGCATCGTCACCCATATCGACAAGAGATTGGGGCTGAAGGAGACGGTGCGAGAGCAGTTTTATCGGGAATTGTTCAGTGACTTCGATCCGGTGCGTCGGGCCGCGATCAATGAATTTTTGCACAATATTCGGACCGACCGGGCGGTGGTGGGTCAGCTTACGCCGGGGGCCATCGACCTGTTTAATGCCTCCACCGGGGATCGCAACACAACTCGCTACGGTTGTGTGATCACAAGAGCGGCCAGCCTGTCGCTGGGCGCCCTGTCGACGTTGAAGGTAGATCCCTATGCTCATGCGTCTCATGCGATGTTTCGGGTGCTCCAGTTCATTACGGCGCGAAATGGGCATTATTTTGATTTGAAGCGAGACGAAGAGCTGGCTCTGGTAAGGGCTTATGGCGATCTGCCCAGTGCGCGGTCCAATGACGGAGTTGTGCCCACCCTCTCGCAGGTGTGGGGAGAGATCATTCACGTTGCCCGGGCCGATCACCTCGATGTGTGCGGGCATTTTCGGGATCCGGGGCATAAGCCGCCCCATGTGGATTGGTTTATTTCGGGTTCCGGGTTTCGACGTCCCAATTTTGACGCTCTCTGGGGCGATGTAACGAGTTTCCTTCTCCAGGAGTGAGGGTTGATTTCGGCGCAAAAGAGCCGATTTGCCCGTAGATAGGGGAGTTGTCGCAGTGGACTTGCATCGCCTTTGCGCCGCGGGTACCGTTACGGCTGGATTTGAAAGATTTGATTTTATAGACGATCAGGGCGCTCGGCTGTGAGCCCCTGAGATAGCAGCAAGGAAAAAACGATGAAGCGAATGGTACTCCTGGTAATGCTCGCCGCGGCGGGCGTGATGATCGCGGTGGCCTGTGGACCGAGTTTTGAGGATGTTCCAGATCCGGAGTTCTCGATAGAACACGCGACCAACGAGCGTACGCTCAGCCAGGTCGGGCCGAGAGATCGGGATACGACGATGCCCAGTCTGAGCCTTCGCAACTCCGGTCGAGGGGATCTGGAGATTCGCAATTTTGAATGGATCTCCAGACCGGATCGGCTCAACGCCTATTATGAGGGGTCCAATTCGACGGATGGCGGTACATGTTCTTCGGACGCCGACTGCGGAAGCGAAGCGTTTTGCATCACCGCCAGTGGTTCCTGCCGGGATCTGGGTTTCGCCGAGACCCCGATCGAAGTGCGGCCCGACCGTCTCCATAATATCCCCTTCGTGGTGACCGCGTCTGACCAGGCGGTGCAATGCCCCGAACCCCATTCCGATGTTCCGGAGCAGGTTCGTGATATTTATTGCGGGGAGCTCTTGATCGAGACCAACGCCAATAATTCGACCAATCTGGTGGAGGATGGAAATGCCCGGATCTATTTCGTTACCGACGGAAGTAGTGGACTTCTGGAGTTGTCGGAGTCCTTTCTTCGGTTCACCGAGGTGACCCCCGGGGGAAGCTCGAGCCGATCGTTTTCGATCAATAATAATGAGGACGGACCGCTGACGGTGGAGCGAGCCGAGATCACAACGAACTCCGACTGGTTTGAGATCAGTCCGGGGATCTCAAATAACGTCATCAGTGGGCATGGAGCGGAGACCTATACGCTTCACCTCAATCCCCCTGCCGATGCTTCCCCGGAAGATCTGGAGTTTGATACGTCGATTCGGTTTCCCTCCTCTTCGGTGGGTCCGGAGCGTGCGATCTTTGTGGAAGTGACCGCCGGGATCGGTGATGTACCGCTGATCGAGGTCGACCCGATGCAATTGTCTTTTGCCGACTCCACAGAGCAGACGATGGAGATCCAGAATCACGGTGGAGGAGCGCTGATCATTCAGAATATGAGCGTCCAGCCCTCCGCGGTGGCGGAGTATTATAGCGTCTATCACAACGGGCAGGAGATCTTGCGCGGTGATGGAAGCGTGCCCAATATCGCGCCGGCCACCGGTGGTGAGCCCACCGTGGAAGAGGTGACGGTAGAATTTACCGCTCCCGCCGATGAAACCATCTCGACGGTGGGGACGTTGGAGATCAATCACAGCGATACGCGCACCGAAAGTCCCCTGCGTGTGATGTTATTGGGGGATGCCGATGAGATTGCGCTGGGAGAGATCGCGACCGATGCGATGCGCCAGGTCCGAATGGTGTCCGACGGAGGGCCTCAGGTTCGCCATCTTCCCCTGATCAACAGTGGTACCTCTGACCTCATTATTGATGATGTCCAACTGGAGGAAGGCAATTCCAATACCGACGCTGAAGATTATACCATTAGCGGTCTGGAAGGGACGATCGCCCCCGGAGAGATCAAAGAGATCACCATCGAGTATGCCGGTGACAGTCAATTTGCTCAGGATCTCGACATCACAACGGTGTCCAATCACGGTGGACAACCATCAACGATGGCGTTGCAGGTCACCGCTCAGGCGGGAAGCGCCTCCAGTGCAGAAGTGACCATTACTCCCTCCTTTTCCACCGACGCCCTGGTGGGCGAGAATACGACCTTTGAGGTGGGAATCGAAGGGGGAGAGGCAAATCTCAACAATGCCCAGTGGTTGACCCTTCAACGTCCCGCCGGGAGTGAGGCGCTGGTGCAGGTGGTCGGATCAGAGGCGTCCTTTGTACCGGATATGGAGGGAACCTACCGGGTATCCGTAAGTCTTCGGGACACCAGTGTGATGGGAAGCCCCGAGGTTCAGGAGATCATCGAATTTCAGGCCTCTGAATAGACAAATAAGCAGCTCCTCTCGATGCCCTGTCGATGATCGCGAGTTTGTGGACCATCACGCACCTTGACATCAGAGAGGGGCCTTCTTATATTCCGCCCCCCGGTTTGTTGCCGAGAACAGTTATCGAGCCCCGGCGCTCCGAAATTTTTTCCTTGCCCGTGGCGATCACCGCTTATTTTTTAAACCGAAACGATTCATTCGCGGGAATGCCCAGATGGCATCAACCCGGGAAATCGATGGAGAAACTCATATGGCCGCAGTCTTTCAAAATGTAAATAACTTCTTCGTGGACAGTCGTCTGGAGGAGATGCCGACCTTCCCGGAGTGGAATACGGAAGAGCTGGAGGTGGCCCGACGGGAGTTGGAAGAACTTCTGGAGAAGCGTCAGACCATGCTCGATGAGACTCCTGCCGAGTTGGAGACTCAGTATTATTGGGTAGGCTATGTACTGCGGGCGTTGGGATATTGTTCCACCGCTGCGGAGCCCCCTCCGGGAGGCATGGAGTCGGAAGAGCCCCGTCCGGACTTTACGCTCTTTTATTCGGCCGATGATTTTCGTCGGGCGGTTCCGTTGCGTGGACATCGAGAATTCTTTGCCAGCGCCCTGGGCGTGATGCGAGTGGTAAAGTGGGAGTCTTCGCTGGAAGAGTACGAGGACGAAGAGGAGCAGAGCTTTAGTCCGGCCTTTGAAGTGGATCGCAATCTTCGGAACACCGATACCAACTGGGGCATTCTCACCAACGGACGCACCTGGCGACTCTTTCACCGAGATTCTTCGGGATTGATGAATACGTTTTTTGAGATTGACCTGGTGGAGGCGCTGGAGTCCAATGATGCGGACTCCTTCAAGTATTTCTGGCTGGTGTTTTCTCCAGAAGGTCTTGGCGGCTCAGAAATTGGTGGAGCCATCGTCCAACGATTGCTCAATTAAGTCACCCCTGGCGTTTCGCGAGAGCGAACTCCGGGCATAAAAGTAGTGCAACTCGAGAGGAGGTGAAAAGAGGATGGCGAGGAAACGTTCAAACGAATTAGGTCCCCTGGAAGTAGAAGTCCGCGACAATAACGTCAACCGTGCGATCAATCGTCTCAAGCGAGAGATCGGCCGGGAGGGCATCAGCCGGGAATTGAAGCGACGACGGTTTTACGAAAAGCCGAGCGTAGCAAAACGACGTAAAATGCGAGAAGCCGAACGTCGACGTCGAAAAGAAGAACGACGACGACATAAAAACAAGCGATAAATCGCTTCGGCAAAAAGTAAAAAAACCCGCCTCAGGTCAACTGAGGCGGGTTTTTTTAGTCTGGGATTAGAGCCCGAGCCACAGCAGCAGAAGAATCACTGCTACGATGACGCCACCGATGACGATATAGAAGGCCTGTCGGTCCTGGACTCCATCGTTGGTCTTGATGGTCTGGTAGTCGGTGTCAAAGGAGGGTTCTCCCAGATCGGTGCGTTTTTTCTCCCCGTATTCGCCGGCGACGGCCTTACGCTGTTCACCAAAGGGATGGGCGTGGCCGCCAGTGAGGTTCTCCTCGGCAGTCGGCGGTGCAGGGGTGGGTTCGGGGGCAGGCGGGACGGGAGTGGGCTGGGGTGGAGCAGGAGTAGATCCGAAATTATGGGGAGGAGGTTGTGGGCCGGAGACGGCGGATAATTTGTCGGTGGGGGACTCAGTGGAATGGAAGGGATTTTTAAGAAATGCGGTGGGATCGTCAGCAAAGTCATCGACCGCGGCGATCGCCTCATCATCAGTGAAGGAGAGTACCATCTCTGCGGTCTTATCGGGATTGCTATCGGCGAGATTCGCCTCGATTCGAGCTCGTAATTGATTGATCTCCGGGGGAAGCTCCATGGCTTCGGTGGGGTCATCGGAGACAATTGGGCCTGTGATGGATGGGGTTGAGGAGCCCGGAGGATGAATTTCTTTGTCCTCCATGATCATCGTAGATTCCGGCCGGGAACGGGGGCGAGGAGATATGGGAGGAGGAGAGGAGCGCCGGGGAATCGTTGCCGCTGCCTGCGAGCGCACCTCCGAGGCGGCGAATTTATCCAGGGCCGCCAGCATCTCGGTGGCCGACGAGAAGCGTCGACTCGTGTCTTTGTCGATGGAGGTGGCGATCCAGGGATAAAGGGGATGACGTTGCAGTAGATCGGGGCTGGGCAGGGCATCGGGACTGAGTTGTGTGCGGGCGCGGATGATGGCGTTTTGCCCCTGCACCAGGGGGTGACCCAGGATGGTCTCGGCGATGGTCAATCCAAGAGAGTAGAGATCACTGGCTGGCTCCGGCGGTTTTCCCATCAGGACCTCGGGAGCCATATAGGTGGGGCTGCCCAGCGTCATGCCAGCGGAGGTGATGTCGTGCTGCCCTTTCATGGTCTTGGCGGCACCAAAGTCCAGGACTTTAGGCACGTCGACTTCGCCGTCGACTTCGCAGAGCATGATATTTTCGGGCTTCAGATCACGGTGAACGATTCCCTGGCGGTGGCCGTGATGAAGGACTTGCAGTACGGCCCGGGCGATACGAAGAATTAATGGCTGGGGAAGGGGGCCGTGGGTCTCGATGCGCTCGCTTAAGGTGGAGCCGCGCAATAACTCCATGGCGATAAAATGGAGCCCCGAAGGGGTCGTCCCGAATTCGTACTGGCGAACGGTGTGGCGATGCTGGAGTCGTTTGGCCATCAGCGCTTCGCGCTCAAAGCGTTGTTGGAGCTCGTTGTGATCGAAGTTTGGATCGGAGGTAAAGAGGATCTTTACCGCCAGTTCCGGCGGGGATTGCCCTGTGCGCTGATGTGCGCGGTAGATGATTCCAAATCCACCTCGGCCGAGTTCTTCGACCAATTTATAACGATTGGCGATGACGTCGCCAACGCTGGGTGTGGTCTGGTCGCTCATCGAGAATCTGACCGGGGTCCGGGAGAGTCAATGGACGCAGTTAAAATCGGCCCAACAGGGTAAAGCCGAATCCATTGGAATTTGCGTCGGGGGTGATGCTCCAGCCAGCCGCGATTTTACCGTCATCCTCGGTGGTCATCATCTCGTAGATGAGCCAGGAGGCACCACCGACGATCAATAAGCCACCACCGATATAGCCGGCGAGAGCGAGATTAGCCTGGGTTTTTCGTTTCTGACTGAGTTCGGCAAATTCCTCGGCCTGAGTCTGTTGATCGAGGGCGCTTCGTTGCTCATCGGTCTGTGGGATGAGCACCAGGTCGAAGACAGCTCCCGTGATCGCCAGCGCGGCACCGCCGCCGATGAGTCCCAGGGCGATGTAATTGAGCTCCGGATCGGAGTCCTCCTGGGAGCCGGGTTGTGCGATGGGGTCGAGAATCTGGTCGTCGGAGTCGTCGGGCTCCTGGAGGACGACGCCCACGGTTTGATCTTGATGGGCTACAACCTCGATCTCTTCGACGTGGTCGGCGTAGCCCTCCAGTTCGAACCGAAGGGTATGACTCCCCGGAGCCAGCCCGGCGATCTCGGTGGGGGTGGTGCCGACATGAGCTCCGTTGATCGAGACGGAGGCCAGAAGGGGTTCGGTCTCCAGCGACAGTCGACCTCCCATATCTTCGCTGTAGGCCGAGCACTGGTCGATTCCCTCTTGTAGTGACTCTTCGGTGGATTCGACGAGAGATTCTTCGGCTGCGGGGTGGCGCAAAAATGCTTCCAGATAGGCAAGGCTGGTGCGACAGTCCCCGTTTCGGTCGTGAGAACGGGCGATGTTGAGGAGGAGCCGGGGGTTGGGATCGCGGCGGTTGGCCATCACCAGACCCTCGACGGCAGCCTCATAGTCCTCGGCTTCATAAGCCTGCCGAGCCAGATCGATGAGAGTGGCGAAATCGCTCTCCAGAAGTGTTTCTTTATTGGTCGGCGAGTCGGCGGCGACGGGAAGCGCAAAAAGCAACGTCAATGCCATAATGATTGACGATATGAGCCATGGAGATCTCACTTCGACTCCTTCTCGAACAGGAATAGTTATCGAAAAAAAATTTGCAGGGATGTTACGTTTCATAAGTCAGTCGACTCTTCCAGGAGGGGTCCATTGCGCTCGATTCGGGAAAGTCCTCTGGACCAAAAACTCTTTTCAGTGGCACCATCGAGTTTCGATAAGCTCATAGTATGATAAGGTACAACGACGGTCCCGAGCACAGCAAGCGAACAATTTAATGGGGGGCAAGCCCCACTGCCCTGAGGGTCGGGTCGCGGCGGGTCGTCACACCTGCGGTGCCCGATGTTGGTGTGTGTTGGGCGGATATGATAATGATGATAGTGCTGCCGGGGTTTGGCAAGGATCGGCAGTCTTGTCGGTGCTGGACGACGATGACAATGCAGGTGAAGGCATTCTAGATCGAGAGAATGGACATCGATGAGGACGAGGAACTCCAGAGATGACTAATCTTCCCGAAATCGGTGACGTGATTGACGGCACCTATGAGATTCAAAATGTGCTGGGGACCGGTGGGTTTGGAGCGGTCTATCGTGCTCGCCAGATCAATATGGATCGGGACGTAGCCCTGAAATTATTGGTGGCCAGTGGTGCGAAGTTCGACGAGATGGTCAAGCGGTTTCGCCGGGAAGTGATGGCGATTCGCAATCTGAATCATCCGAATACAATCCAGATCTATGATTTTCGAGACAATCCAGATGGGCTGCTCTATTACACAATGGAGGCCTTAGACGGTCAGACTCTCAAAGACGCCGTGCGGGACCATGGGCCGCTTTCTCCCCGACGACTCAAGCATGTGATGCGCCAGGTGCTCAAAAGTCTCTCCGAGGCCCACAGCTATAATATCGTCCATCGAGACCTAAAACCGGCCAATATCATGCTGGTTGACATGCATGGGGAGACAGACTTCGTCAAAGTCTTGGATTTTGGTATCGCGAAGAGGCTTCAGGATGAGGAAGAAGAGGGGGACGAGAAAACGGAGGATTTGACCTCGGCGGGTATCCTGGTGGGGACGCTGCGGTATATGGCGCCGGAACAGATCACCGGAGAAGATCTGGGACCCCACACCGACCTGTATGCGCTTGGTTTGATCGCGTTGGAGATGCTCACCGGCCAGAGCGTATTTGAGGGTACGGGACGTTGGGAGGTGCTCCAGCAGCAGATCAGCGAAGATCCGGTTGCGATTCCGGAGGTGATTTTGCGATCGGAGATTGGCCCGGTGATCCGACAATGTCTGGAAAAGCGTCCCGGACCAAGATTCTCAACCGCCGATGAAGTGCTGCGAGCATTGGGGGCGATTGACGACTCAAAATTGGGCTCCGAAGCGCTCTATAAGAGTGATGGCGAGGGGGGCTGGATTCCCCGTAATTCCGACCCCGGCGAAAGCCTTCGGACGGTTAAGGTCGAGCCGATAGGTAGGAGCACAGGGTTGGTGGTGGGCGATGATTCCACAGCGGACCTGGACGGAAAAACTACCATCACCCACGTCGACGAACTGCCGTCGGGGGAGTTCTACTCTCCGGAGCCCATGGCAGCTCAGAGTGCCCTGGAGCAAAAAAAGACGACTCCCCATTCCAGCGTGCGAGGTTCGGCGGGCAGTGGCGCGCTCCCTCTGATGACTGCGCCACAGGATCGCACGGACTCGGTTGCCTTCACCCCCTCGAAAGTAGAGCCTAATAAGACCTTGCTCCTCGGAGTGGGGATTTTATTTGTGATCGTAGTACTCGGGGGTGTGGCCATGTGGATGATGCAGTCCTCACCGGGTGCGGAGCAGGTGGAGGAACCGCAAGGCCTGGTCGCCGTTGAGAATACGGAGAGTGAGCAGCCAGAGGAAGAGCACGCTAGCGACCGGCTTGAAGGCGAGGAGGAGCCCGATGTGAAAGCCGCCCAACTTCATTCGGTAATGGTGGAGGTTGAAAGTGGCGTCAGGGCGCTGATCTATGTGGATGACGTGGCGATGGGGCGAGCGCCGCACCGAGTCGAGTTCGCGGAAGACGAGCAAGTAGTCGTACGCCTCGAGGCACAGGGCTATGAGGACCTGGAAGAGACCTTTGACCAGAATACACCGGAGACCGTGGAGTTGGTCATGGCTTCGGTGGAGGACGACTCCGCGGCGCGGGCAGGCCGAGGAGCTGCGCCGGAAACTACGAGATCAGAGCGCGACTCCAGACCTTCGGGCTCCAGCTCGTCGAGACAACCGAGTCAACCGAGTCAACCGCCAGAACAGACCCGGCGCTCCGAGCCCGATCCCCCCAGCGAGAGAAGCGGCGCGAGCGATTGGGTCGATATTGACTCCCCCTCGGAGCCCAGAGAGGAAAGCTCCAGCGGTGGCTCCGATGACTGGCTGGATATCCCGTCGACGCCCAGAGAAGAGGAAGAAAAAGAAGAGGCCGACGAGATTCCGCTCTTTTAAGAATGTCGATTCATTGCCAGGGGAAGTGAAAGGTTTCCAGAACATTGGCATAGTCGTCGGTCCAGGTGCGAATGTGGTCTTGTGGGGAAAACTCCATCCATTGCGGGTCGAATGCCAATTCCCTGATCGCCGATTCCGATCGAGACATGATGAGCCACTCCGAGGAGTTAGCTCGA
>SKNI01000250.1 GCA_007120615.1 Myxococcales bacterium
CCACATCGAAGCCATCTCGATGGTATGAGGGGCGATGTGCTTTCCTTTGACCTTCTCGTTGTTGAAATCCTTTTTGTAGATCCGGATTTCCTCGTTGTATTTGGTGATATAGGGGATGTCGATCTTGACCGTACGGTCCCGAAGAGCCTCCATATACTCGTTGCCCAACAGCTTTCGATACTCGGGCTCGTTGGTATGACCGATGATCACTTCATCGATGTCGGTCTGGGCGAATTTCTTGGGCTTGATCTTTCGTTCCTGAGTCGCCCCCAGAAGGTCGTAGAGGAACGCAACATCGAGCTTGAGGATCTCGACGAATTCGATAACTCCCCGGTTGGCCACGCAGAACTCACCGTCGAAATTAAACGCTCGCGGATCGGAGTCCGATCCATAGACGGCGATCTTTCGGTAATTGATATCACCGGTGAGTTCGGTGGAGTCCTGATTCTTCTCGTCTTTGGGCTGGAAGGTTCCGATACCCACGCGGTCTTTCTCGCTGAAGAGCAGCCGGCGAACCGTTACGTGCTCCATCACCCGCGCCCAATCCCCTTCGTAGTGCTTCATACACTCCCGAAAGATAAACCGACTGGCCGGGTTGAGATCACCTCGGACACGCACGGTGAACGCGCTGTCGCTGAGGTCCATATCCGCCATGGCCTGCTGACGCCACTCCTGAGGGATGAGCTTTAAGGGATCTTCGTTCATGGGGTCGGGCAATTCTTCTTGCCCCCCGGTGAGGTGCCTCAATTCCTCGGGCATCACCCAGGAAAAAGTATATAGGCGACCGTCGTCGGTGCGGGTATATTCTTCGAGCCCCTTCTTCAAAAGACGGACGATCGTGGACTTGGAGCTTCCCACCGGCCCGTGAAGCAAGATGATTCGCTTCTCGGTTCCATATTCATTGGCCGCAGCCTTGAATACGTTGACCAGTCGCATCAGCGGGATATCCAACCCGTAGATCGCATCCGCGCCGCCGCCGATTTCATCTTTGAAGAAATTATAGCGGACGATTTTCTTCTTATTGTCGATATATTCTTCGGTCCCGTAGGACATGACCATATCGAAGATTCGCTGGTAGGCGTTACGAGTCACCCGGGGATCTTCTCGAAGAAGGGCCAGGTAATCCTCGAAACTGCCCTCCCAGTGCAGATCTCGATATTCGTCGATGTCGTGGTGGCGACCGATTGTGTGAATCAGACTCTCTTTGGCGCTCATATAGGTTTCTCTCCTGACGTCTTACGAGTCTCTTTTAAAAGACAGTGTCCGACCGATTTGTTTGACGCCAACAAAGGTGACGCCCGTATCCATGTGACTAAGACCGTCTGTGGTGATGTTATTCCCTAAAAATAACGGCCCTGATGCTGAACCTTGGCTTTCAGGGTAAGAAAATCTGCTCTTTTGGGAAAGCACTATATTACCAGCTGATCTCGATACCGCCGGTCCCTGATCCAGGCTAGGGTTCAACAGTTGACGAGAACCTAAGTATTTCAAGTATTCTCTTCGCTCCTCTACTCACCACCAATGGCTGAGACACGCCGTTAGCCTGTGGTTACTGCCGGTGAGAGTCTGTTCACCCCCTGATCGCGATCGCGAAAACTTTTGTTCTTTCCGCGATCTCTTCAATATTACGTGGCCTTCTCGCTATTCTCGTTACGCTGGGTTAGCTCCAGCAGCACTTTCCCAGTATCTTTGGGGTGAAGAAATGAAATCAACTTCGAGTGAGCCCCGTCCAGGGGCTTGTCGCTGAGCAGTCGAATGCCGGCTGCTTCCACTCGACTGCGGCCCTCATCGATGTCGGGACATCCCAGCGCCAGGTGATGAATACCTTCCCCGTGGCGTTCGAGAAATCGAGCCACCGGCCCCGATTTATCGAGGGGCTCCAACAACTCGATCATGGCCTCTCCCACCCGGAAGAAAGCCACCCGCACTCCCTGCTCTTCGATGACCTCTTCCCCCTCAAAGGCGAGCCCTAAGACGTCGCGGTAGAGAGGAGTTTTCTCGGCGATGGAATGCACGGCGATGCCAATATGGTCGATCTTGTCGATCATGATCTCTCCTTTATTTACTACTCTCGCACAGCCCTTGTTGGCGGGTGATTCAGGTCCGTCGGCGAACGCCTGGCAGGCCATCAACTGCTGTGATATTGTGGACATTCGCACTGATTTGTCGGCTTGACCGACCCCTGTTTACTGGTACCGTAGTTGCCATGTGCAGCGCAATGACGCCGACTTCTTTTTCGCGGTTCGTTGACCAAAACGCTTGCCGAGCAAGGAATATTAGGTGACCGAACACGAACTCCTATACGACATTGAGCTCTCCGAGGATGACGATAAAGAAGCCGCGACCCAGCGGCTCGTCGCGTTCTATCTTCACAACGGATATACCCTCCCCGATGGGCAGGACCAGCCCTTCTCTTTACAGCGAGGAAGAGCAGGTGCTGGCTGGTGGAGCTCCGATATGGCACAACTGCAAACGGTCCTCGCGGTTCAACCGTCCGGCTCCACCCTGGAATTGAAGTACTCCGTGGAGGTCAAAGGACAGCGCCTGACCGACGTGGACCGATCCTTCTGGCAGCGAGAAGCCCGAGCGGCCGAACGATTCGTTCTTCAAGAGATCGAGGAGCCTCTTGATCTGCGACCGAAAGAGGCCGCTCGCGCAAAAAAGATCCAGGAGAAGCTCCGCTCCCGCGGCAAGTGGGCGGGAGTTGCCGTCTTTCTTATCGTTGCAGCCCTGGGAGTTATCACCGAGCGTATGGGCTGTAATCCATTTATCTGAGCCCCGTCGTATCCGGGGACCGATCCCTGAATGTTTTGCCTCAATCTGATCATCAAGGCTCCCGACAATCCATCGCCGCGCCAGATATTGGTCGATCGATTTCCCTTTCAGATTGGTCGGGCTCTGGAAAACGATCTGCCCCTC
>SKNI01000317.1 GCA_007120615.1 Myxococcales bacterium
GCCACTACCGACCGCGAGAACTTCGTCAAAGGTGAGAGTTCCGCCATCTTCGGCATCGGCGATTTTCTCGATATTAAATTCGTCGCCCGGTTGGACGCGGTACTGTTTGCCGCCAGTACGGATCACAGCGTGCATGGTTGAGCTCCTGGCAAGTTCGTATGAAATCGATTCTATAAAATCGAGGTGAAGCGCTGTGCCGCAGATACCGTTATAAGCGGTGGGTTACTCAGGGCGAAACAGACGTCTTCAAGCGTGTATTCCTGACTAATTGGCCTCATCGGCGAAACAGAGGCCGAAAAGGACTGCAAGTGATACAGGTTGTGGTGGCGGGCGTCAAGTATACGGAAGTCGGGTGTCAGAAGTCGGAGGTCGGAGATCGCGCGTTCTCGACGATGGCGAGCATCTCTTTGGTCTGTTCAATATGGCGATCGTTTCCTCGAACGCGGCGGATCTCAAGCGCCTTTAGGAGATGAAGATGCGCCTCCTCGACCTCGTCCTGGAGCATATGCACGCGCCCCAGCGCTTCGTGGAGAAAATCCTCGTAGACCGCGGTCTCTTCGTCCATCTCGTCGAGGAGATCTTGGAGAGCATCGGTGTTGGCGGTGAGAACGGCGCGTTTGAGGCGGGCCAGAAAGAAGGCTCGATGGCGGCCGTACTTCTCCCAGATGGAGATGGCTTCGTCGATGGCTTCTCGGGCCTCCTCGAGGCGCCCTGCCAGTCGCAAATACTCCGACTGACGCTGTCTTTCTCTGCCGAGGCGGGTCGTGTTGAGCTCCGACGGGTCCTCTTCGGCGGTGAGACGCAACGAGGAGACCTTGCGCTGCTCTTCTGCCAGGGCTTCTTCGAGAAGAGACTCGTCGGTGGGCTGATCTCTTAGCTTTTCGTCGAATGTGGTGGGGATCATGTCGCTCTCCAGCCGGCCAATCGTAGGTGGAACTGCGAGAGAAGATGCACGTCTACTGGCCGACTTGCAGTGAGCAGCAGCAAGCCAGCCACCAATAGTGTTCTACATCTACATCAAAGCGGTGGAGTAGCTCGTCGATGGTTTCGGAGCACCCGACCTCTTTGTGCTCGGAGATGGGATAAAACTGGGCCCCCGTATTCTCACAGCGATTTACTGCACCGCTTAAATAGTTCAGATGGTCGTTGGGACCGCAGACTACGGTGCCCTGATCGTGATCGATGGTGGCGCAGAACTCGTCGCAGCTCTGGGGTTGATCGGCGGCGGGCATTTCTCGAATCGTAAAGTCATTCTGGCACCCGTAGTCTCCACATCTCAGATTCCGATCGTTGAGATCGCTATTCTCACCGGTCCAGTTGATATTGCTCGTTCCCGTGCATTGGACGCCGCAGGTGCCGCAATGGTCATCGCCAAATTCGAGGTTCGCGCAGGTTCCGTCGCAAGGGGCGTCGGCAAAATACGAGCATTGATAAGCGAGTTCGACGCTGGCTTCCGCCCGACGGCCCTGAGAATCGAAAAAGCGAATCGTGGCGATGGGATAGACTTTGCCTCCCTCCTCGCCACTATATCCGGTGAAATCAACGGATCGGACGGTGGCCTTCCAGACCAACTCGGAGTCTTTCTCGAACTCGGCGAGCTGCTCGCTTTGTTGAGCCACTTCTCCACTGACGATGGCATCTCCCGCGCTGGCGCCCCGGACGGTGGCAGTGACGACAATTGCCGAAGACGGGCTGCCAAGGGTATTGCCGTCGGTGGTGACTTCCAGGACTTCGGGGCCGTCGACGTCGATGGTGGTCGAGATCGAGGCACTCTGCAGACCATTTTCGTCCTCCGCAGTGGCCCGAAGCGTATATGCGCCGTTTCGCTGCGGGCTTATGCGAAGCTCGGCTGAGGCGACTCCTGCGCCTTCTTCGCCTGGGCGAATGGATGAAGAGTTGACGATGATTTCGAGAGGGGCTTCGTCGGGGTCGATGAATTCGAAATGAACCTCCTCCACCGAGTTGGAGCCCTCCATATAGTCTACTTCTACGCGGATCGTCTGAGAGCCATTGCGCACAAATTCGGAAGGGTCGGCGGTGATGGATTGCAGCGTCGGCGGAGTCGGTGAGGATTCACCGCATCCGAGTATTGAACCGCCGGCAAGCAGCAAAAACGCTATCAATAGTGCGACAGAATCGACGCGAAAGGGAATGACTTTATTATTCATCAGCCGGACTCATTGCGATTGGAAAGTAAGCAGTGCGGATTTTCTCGGACGTCCTCATCTGCATCGAGCAAAAGACGCTTTTCAGGGCGAAATAGACCATTAGCTTCATCGGTGAAACGAGCGGTCGAAAAGGACTGCAGCCAGTACAGGTTGAGGCGTTGAGCGTCAAGTTCAAGAGGGGTGGTTGGGGGTTGGGATGTTTCGGGTTGTAGAGGCGGGCCCCTCCGAGCCTCGCTGCGCTCGGCCCACCTCCCCGAGACCTGAACTGCAGTCTCGGAGAGGATGTTGTGAGGGCATTGGGGAGCGTTTTGGGTTGGCGGGGGGGTGGGAGGCTTCTAATTCCGGTCAACTTGGCAGAAGCCATCAGGATGCAAAATATGGTAGAGGAGCAAAAATTGTTTAGGTTTACCCTGTGACTTATAAGGCGGTGTGGTGTGTTTCCCCATAAAGATCCAATAGATGTGGGTTCGTTTCTGGGATTGGGAGAGAGTCTGGAGATTTCAGCAGCCCGGATAAAGGAGCTATTGACGCCCTTTCTGACGGAAGAGCGAAGGGACCGGATTCGGGCCGTGGTCAGTGAGCGCACCTATACGGTGGTGCCCGTGATGGAGGGGATTCACGATCTGGGAAATGTAGCTGCCGTATTGCGAAGTGCAGAAGGATTGGGATTTCAGGAGGCTCATATTATCGACACCCAGCCCAAGCATAAGACATCAAGACGCATCACTCAGGGGGCCGATAAGTGGCA
>SKNI01000722.1 GCA_007120615.1 Myxococcales bacterium
GAGCTCGATGAAGATTTGCCTGTGATCGAGGACTCCTTTGCCACGGGGGCCGTCGACGCCGACCAGTTGGTGGGAGGGTTTGCGGGCACGAACGCCGGTACCATTACCACCTCTTATGCCTCCGGAGACGTGGAGGGTGTGCAAAACGTGGGGGGACTTGTGGGGGGCAATTGGGAGGGGGGAGAGATCCTGGCATCCCACGCCGAGGGGAATGTCTTCGGACAGAACGTCGTGGGGGGCCTGGTGGGCAATAACGGTCTGGGTTTTCCAGGGGTGGAATTGGACGAAGTATCCGTTATCAACGATGCCTACGCTGTCGGTGACGTTCAGGGCCAACAATTCGTCGGGGGCCTGGTGGGAGTCAATCAGGGAGAGATTCTTCGCTCGTTCTCCGAAGGAACCTCTGGGGCTACGGGCGGCGTCGTGGGGGGATTGGTGGCACGAAATGAGGAAGACGCCTCCATCAGGGAGAGTTTTTCCCTGGTCCACTCACAAGGAGGCGAGCGTGTAGGCGGGCTGGTAGCAGAAAACTTCGGTGTCATCGACTCCTGTTATGCTCAAGGAGGCGCAGAAAGCGATGGCCCATTTGCGGGAGGCTTAGTAGCCATGCATCTCAACGGGATGATTCGCAACTCTTATAGTGTGGCCCCCACCTCCGCTTCGGCCAACGCTGGAGGGCTGGTAGGCGTCGTTGACGGGGCAGCGTCCACGGAGCATTCCTATTGGGATTTGGAGGTCGGTCTCGACATCAGCGCTGCTGGAACGGGGCGGACATCCGAGGAACTCGCCGATCCGGAGCGCATTGACTCTTCCTGGATATTCTGTCCCGCCACCGATTGCCTATGGGTGATTCCCCGGGATGGAGAACCTCCCGAACTCGCCTGGCAACACCCTCCCGGGGAACTCCTCAGAAGTCTGAGGCCGCCTCCGACAATTCCATGAAATACTGTGGCTCCGGCATTGGATTCAGCGGTTTTCCCCACCAAATTCTCTGGTATGGTTTATGCACAACCTTAATTTGAGTCTCGCAACGAGCTGACCGAATTGATCGATTGATTTCTACTGGAGTCTTTTATGAGAACCATAAGTTTTTTGAGCATCGCCTTCTTCTTACTCCTCGCCACCGCCTCCATGGCGTGGGCTCAGGACTGTGATTGCAATACGGCCTCCGATTTCGAATCGGTCATCGAGAGTGATCGAACTCGAATTCAGGCTCATTTCGTTGAGGTAGAGGCCGAACTCAGAAGCCGCGACGTCTCCCACCTGTCGCCGGAACTGCAGGAAGCCCGGACTCGAAACCTCGACGAGCTTCTGGTCTATCGAGAAGCCGGCGAATTCCCGCACAATACCCACGTGCCCCATCGACAGCCTGTATTCATCGACCGCGACGATCGGCGCTGCGCCGTGGGTCATCTGATGATCGAATCGGGATTCGAGGACGAGGCCCGCCGCATCGCCGAGCGGGAGAATCTGGCTTATCTGCTGGAGATGGAGAGTCCCGAGGTCGAAGAGTGGGTGGCCCAGAGCGGCTTGACCGCCGAGGAGGCGGCCTGGATTCAGCCCGGCTATAGCTCCTGTTACGACGGCTGCTCCTGCGACGTCCAACCCGTCTGCGGCGATGACGGCAGAACCTACGTCAATCCCTGTTACGCTCAGGCATGCGCCGGCGTGGAACGTTGGTATAAGGGATGCTGCGCCGACGGCGACGAAATCGCAAACTCCCGGGACGGCGAGTATGGCTTTATCCAGACCGCCTGCGAGAATGACCCCAACGAAGACGACGTGGATCACTGCCCGGCAGGCCAGTCGATCGCCGATCCCGACGAAGGCGATTGGGAGTATCCCGAAGAGGACGACGGCGACCAGGACGACGGTGGCGACCAGGACGACGGTGGTGATGAGGACGACGGTGGTGACCAGGACGACGGTGATGAGACCGGCGACGGTGACCAGGATGGCGACGGCGACAACGATACCGGTGATGAACCCGGCGACGGTGACAACGACACCGGTGATGAAACCGGCGACGGTGACCAGGAAGACTACGACCCCGACGAACCCGCCTGCTCCGGCGTCGCCTCCTCGCCATTGAGCAGCGGCCCAGCACTCGCCGTACTCGCCATGCTGATGATGTTCGGTGTTCGCCGCGGGCGTCGACGTCAATAAGTTGCCCCCGGAAACCGACAACGGTTCCAAAAGCTGCCCCCGGAAACCAGCAACGGTTCCAAAAACCGACCCACAAATGTGTAAATCCTCAAATAGAAGATGTTCCAGGCCAGCGGCATCTTTAATATAGAGCGAGCATACGGAGGTGAAGTTGAGTTCCGAGAAAGTGGAAGCGGCCCATCAACTGTCTGACGAGCAGCGCGCACGTTGGATCGAACAGACTCTAAATTCTCTGGCCGAAGTCTATGGGGGGCGAGCCTTTTCGAGAGAGCTTCAGCTGACCATCGAAGATCGGCCAGTGCGGATGACCATCGACGAGACCTGGCTTACCCCGAGCTTTGAAGCCAGGATGGAAAATCGTCGGGGATTCTTCATCGCAATGTGGGAAGAGGGCGCCGCGCCCCCGGAATCTCAACCCGGCGATGCCTGGGCTGATGAGCGGGACGACGGTCGCTACTTTATTGCTCCCGAATGCTACCTGCCCACTGAGTTCTTTGTTTCGGTGGCCCAAAGCCTCCCTGCAGGCGTGCTCGATGACCTGGGGGCTTTTATGAGCACCAACAAAATCGTGGCCGTCACGATTACGGATTCACTGAAGTTTCAAAGCATTCAGGACCTCTGTGTGGTGGAAAACCTTCAGGAAACAATCGACAATTTTTGTCGGATGGCCTCCCGAATGGTGAACCTTTTTGAGGGCGCCGAGACCTGGGTTGGGATGCAGCCGGGCATCTCTATTGGTGCGCATTCCA
>SKNI01000492.1 GCA_007120615.1 Myxococcales bacterium
ATCGTCGCCCGCGAAATCACCATCACCGGCCTCCGGGCCATGGCCGCCGGAGAGGGACTGATTATCGCCGCCGGAGAAGGCGGAAAATTCAAGACCGCCTTTCAGATGACCGGCCTGCTGGGACTGATCATCCACTATACCTATGAAGTGAACTATTACTTCATCACGGTGCAGCTCAACTTTCATCGCATGGGATTCTGGCTGCTGGCCATCTCGGTTTTCTTCAGCCTCTGGAGCGCCTTTATCTACTTCAAGGGGTTTATCGATGCTATCGATGACCTCCATCAAAACGATCTCGCCGCGTCGGTGCACAAGGAAGCGCTCCCTCCAGAATAATCTCTATTGAGTTTGGGAGATCAGGCTAAAAAATCGGGGCCCACGAATTCTACGGAGACTCCCATCCCCACAAGGTGGTTGGCGGTTTCCAGTCGATCCGTTCGCTCAGCGATCGAAAAGAGCTGGCGTATTAGCTCCTGGTCTTCTTCCGAATCGTTTTCGCCTTTTCGCCCGTAATAAGGAGTGAACGGAGCGAGAACCCGAACTTCCACCCCTCGCTGCCCTGCGAGGCGGATATATTTCCGGAAGCCATCGACATCGGTGAGCCCACAGAGATCCGAGATGATCGTCAGCCGACCTCCCCGCGCGCCGCTTCGCAACACCTCTTGCAGTACAGATTTGATCCCGTTGTTCTTGGCGCCCGGACGAATTTCGGAGTGAGGAGCCAGCGGAATCGCCCGCAACCGAAACAACCGACGGGCATCGCTGACGGGCTCCGAGAGCACTCCGTGGGCCTCGGCCGGGCTCTTCCACTCTTCTTGTTCCTGACGAACTTTAGAGCGAAGCCATCGGCGCAAGAGACGTCGATCGAGAGTCCCGGAGAGGCCGGCGCCGTGGCGAAAATCAAGTCGCTCCTGGACCAGAAGATAATCAGCCAGGGCGTTCTCCACTGACTCTTCGTCCAGCGCCGTCCGACCGGATTCGACGACCGAATTGAGCCCCACCAGATGCCATTGAATTCGCCTATATTGGCGCTGGCCACGCCCGGCGCCAATGGAAGCGTAGAGGCCATCATCAAAGCTAAATAGACTGACTTCCCGGCCATCTTCCAGATAAGCACTGCTCAACCCGGCCACCATGGATATGGCGTGATCAAACTTCTCTCCTTTCGGAGTTCCGGCGCGCATGGAGCTGGAGATGTCGAGAGCGATATACTCGACCTGGGCCCGCTCGTCGTCGAACTCTCGCGTGATCAACCGACGCTGCCGAATCGTCGCTTTCCAGGCCACTGTTCGAAGGGGGTCGCCGGGCTGAAAATCACGCAACTCCCGCAAATCGGTGCCCGAACGATTTCGTTTGTCCACCGTATGTACCGGACGCGCCGCCGACTGATATCGAATATTGGCCCGACGTCGTTCCCCGGCGCTCATCGATGGATAGGTCTCAAAGACTTGAACGCAGGGAAGATAATCGCGCACCGCCAATAGCCCCCATCGGTCGCCTAAGACCACATCGAACCCCTGCAGGCTGCTGCGGCCAATTCCATTTGGCCGAAGAGACACATCAAATAGACGCGCCTGGCTCCCTCCCACTCGAAACGAGGATTGCACCGGATCGGCCCGGATTTCGCCCGCGACAAAGGGGATCAATTCCAGAATCCGAAGACCACATCCAGAGAAATTCTCCAGCCAGATCGACGCCTTGAGCTCTTTGTCTCGGCGAAGGGTCATCACTTTCTTCTTCGGATCATCGGTTGCCATCTGAAACCGGCAATTCCGACGATCCATCGACCGAGCTGCCGGCATCAACATCGCCAGCGCCACAGCCAGAACCACAAAGGGAATCTGACCGAAGAGGATCAAAATGGGCTCCTGTACTACGGCCCCCATAAGAGTAAAGATCACTCCCGAGATAAACAGCCACTTCCCCTGTGCGGTCAGAAAGGGGCTCATCCGTAGCGCACCCGCTGAAGGGCTCGGTCTACGACATCACCGCCGCGAACTCCATCGAGCTCGGCGTCGGGATGGAGCATGACCCGATGAGCCAGAATGGAGCGGGCCAACTCCCGAACGTCGTCGGGCAGGACATAATCCCGCCCCCGAATCAGCGCTCGTGCCTGAGCGCCCTTCAGCAGCGCGAGGGTCGCCCGTGGAGACGCTCCCAGCACCACCCGATCGTCTCGACGGGTCTGTCGCACCAGGGAGAGGATATATCGCATCATCTCATCGGATACATGAACCTCCTCCACCACGGCGATCAACTTCTCCAATTCCTCGCGATCCCAGACGTGCTTCGGTGGCGGCTGCTGGTGGCGGTGAGTCTTCAACACATCGAGTTCTTGCTCCACCGTGGGATAATCGATGGTCAACTTTAATAAAAACCGATCCAGCTGAGCCTCGGGCAAAGGATAGACCCCCTGCTGCTCCACTGGATTCTGAGTCGCCAGCACGATGAACGGCGCCGGGAGTTGATGGGTTCTACCCTCAATGGTTACCTGATGCTCCTGCATGGCCTCCAACAGGGCTGACTGAGTTTTGGCAGGAGCTCGGTTGATCTCATCCCCCAATAAGACGTTGGCGAAGACCGGACCTTTGCGAAGGTTAAACTCATTATTTCGAAGATCGGGAACGTAAGTCCCCGTAATATCGGACGGCAAGAGATCGGGGGTGAATTGAATCCGTCGAAACTCAGCATCTATTGTTCTGGCGAACGCTCGACACAGGGTGGTTTTGGCAACTCCCGGCACCCCCTCCAGAAGGATATGCCCTCCGGCAAAGAGTGCGACCAATAAGGACTCCACCACCGTCGGTGAGCCGATAAAGATTCGACCCACCTCCCGAGTAACCTCCTCGCATTTAGACTGAATTTGCTCCAGCTTCTCTGCGGGGATCGTACTCTGCTTCTCACCGACGTCGTC